>JACZTG010000009.1 GCA_022573815.1 Candidatus Neomarinimicrobiota bacterium | reverse complement strand
CCGGTTTGCGCCAATAAGCTGCTGCTGACGATGCGACGTTATTCACATCCTGTAAAAGCGCGTCTCGCTCCGCGTTAACGGCGCCTGTCGTGAACATATTGATACCCACAACAACCGCAACACCAACAATAATGGTGCCGAGTACGATTAGCAGTAATTGTTGTTGTCCCATTTTTTATCTCCGGTTTCTGCGTGATTACTTATGGTGCTACTTAAGTATAAGCCAAAAGCGGTCGATTTTCAAGCTCTTATATTGGGGATAGAAACAGATTTTAGTCCCGAATTAGCCCCGTCTTGAGATTCAGAGAGTCTTACTTCAACAACACCATCTTCCTCGTCTGTACGAAATCGCCTGATTGAAAACGTAAGGTGAAAGCATAACGGTAATTGATGTTCTATTATTTACCCGAGTTACTTTTCTTCTTTTTGATTCGGCCCAGACCGATAATCAAGAATACGAACCAAACTATATAGGTTGGAAACCATACCGACCACCAATATTCACCACCAACACCCATCACGAAATAATTAAATAGGTTAAGAACAAAAGATATTGAGAGCCCTATTAAACCCATTCTAATAAAAGAAGATTTTTTATTCATCTGGAAAAAATTCATCCACATCATAATTAAAGTTATCAATTTCTAAATATAAAATCAACTAATGGAAAGAAATTAGTGTGACTCCTAGTGTGCCCACACAATGCTCACTAAAAGACATCAAACAACACGAATCGACACTAAACAACACTTACGTAAATCCCCGTATTTAGGGGCTATTAAGTCCATTATTGGCTCTATTATTTACTTTAGCCAAGTTTAAGGTATAGCGGGAGAGTCTGGGAATCGAACCCAGCGGAATTGACCTCCTTTAAACCTTTAATTCTCATAAACGTATGAGTTCTGGCACACACAAAAAGTGTCTCAAAAGCTAATTGTCAGAAACTCTCGATTTCATGAGTTTTGGTACTGCGAAAGGGTGTGTTAAAACTGACGTTTATTGGACAGGTTTAACTATTTTAAATCTGAGTCAACTTTTGGGATTAGGACAGATTTAAATTAGGCTACTTGTCAAATTAATTGTTACTGTTACCCAAAACCGTCTGAATTAATTGTCCGATCTCATCAATCTTATACGGTTTTTGTATAAAACCGTCTAAACCTAAACTTTCTGCTTCCTTCACCCTGTCAGATTCACTATAACCACTAACTATAATAGTCTTTTGGTTTGGCTTCATTTTGATTATCTCTTTATACACATCAAGCCCGTCCATATCTTCTTCAAGTATCATATCAAGCCATATTAGATCAGTTTGATTATTCTTTAAGTATTTAATAGACTCCCGACCACTATCAACACTTTTTACATCATATCCTAAGGCTGTTAATATTCTTGTGGCTATCTCACGCTGCTCCTCTCTGTCATCAACTACGAGTATACTACCACTACCCTTAGACACTTGTGTATCATTTTGTATTATTTCTTTTTTTTCTGTAGTTTCAGTGAAATAAATAGAGAATTTTGTTCCTACAGCCAACTTACTCTCTACATCTATATATGCTCCATGGTCTTTAAGTACATTATATACTACAGACAGTCCCAATCCAGTTCCCATTTTTCCAGTTTTCTTCTTAGTAGTAAAGAATGGATCAAATATCTTAGAAATGTTCTCTTCAGATATACCCTCTCCTTGATCTTCTATCGTAAGTAGATTATATCTTCCTTGATAAATATTTTTATCATTCAGTTCCCCATCTTTCACATTAATAGAAGATGTAGCAATACTAAGAACTCCTCCCTCCGACATAGCTTCAAAGGCATTATTTATAAGATTCATTATTACTTTAGGTAAGTGGGCGTCAGAGCCCTTAAATAGTAATGTACTTTCAGAAAGTTGGATATCAGTTACTACTTCAGGATTAAGTTTTTTAGCTGCATTATATTCGGCAGAATCAAGATAATCGTTCACAAGATCGTTCAAATCTAGCGTTTCCATCTTATAATTACCGCGACGGGCCAAAGCCAATAGGTCTGCGATTACATCAGCAGCTCTTTGCACTGAAGCGCTTATAGAGTCCAGATCTTTATATATTGGGTTACCTAATTCCAGATCCCTCCTTATCAGGTCAGGATACGCCATAATAGGGCCTATGATATTGTTCAAGTCATGTGCTACTCCACCTGCCAATAAACCCAATGACTCCATGCGCTCTGATTGTTTTAATTTCTCTTGAAGTTGTATTTTTTCCCGTCTATCCTGCATCTGTAAAGTCACATCCTTTATTATTCCTTGTATAGCAGGTTTACCCTCGTACTCAATTGAAGATGTATGGGCTTCAAGATCAATAATATGGCCAGTTTTGGTTATACACTTAAAAACATAATTAGGATCGATTTTCTCTCCCTTTTCTCTTGATTTAGAGCGCTGCGATATAAATTCTTTACTTTCAGAAGCTACCAAATCCATAAAATCAAAACTATCTGCAGAAACTTCTTCAAATTTATATCCTAGCATCTTCTCAAATGTCTCATTCACATATACATACTTATTACCCTGGAGTATATAAATTCCTACATTTGAATTTTCTACTAAACTGCGGTATTTTTCCTCACTTTCCGCAAGTGCTGCTTCCGCTTGCTTGCGTTCTGAAATATCAGTAAACAGTCCGTACGCGAAAGTGTGATCTTCTTCAGTGCTTAGTGATATAGCTCTGTCATTAATCCAAATCCATCTGCCATCTTTGCGTTTTATCCGAAACTCAACATCATAATTACTCTCACCAGCGAATAATAGATTCCAAGCTGTTTGAACCATCTCTTGATCATCCCGATGAATTTTGGATGACCATGCCTCGCTTCCAGCTTCATAAATTTCCTCCGGAGTGTAACCGAATACTTTCTCCACATTATCGCTCACGAACGATGAACTGCCATCAAGCTCAGTGATCCATGTGACATCCGGTAAATTTTTTACAAGATTCCTATATTTCGCCTTACTCTGTTTTAACCTCATTTCGGCGACTCTGCGTTCAGTTATATCATTTAATACGGCAATACTCCGCATGAAAATACCCTTTGAATCATATTCAGCTGCTGCGGAAAGCAAAGTATCCATTATCTCGCCATTTTTCTTAACAAACTGATAGTTAACGTCATGTGCATATCCCTTTTTCATAAAATCAGGCAACGCATCGTTCACCGCATACAGTCTAGACTCCTTGGTGAGAAAATCTATTACTTTTTTACCGATAACTTCACTCCGTTCGTAGCCGAAAACGTCCAGCCATTGATCATTCACGTCAACAAGATTGCCGGCCTTGTCAATCGAGTGCAGCATCACTGGCGTCTTAACATAAAACGATTTATACCGTTCCTCACTTTGATGTAGTTCCACTTCCGCTAGTTTACGTTGACTAATATCAAGCACTATGGAGCCGATACCGATTGGCTTACCCTGTTTATTAGGTATAGGAAACAGATAGTCCATTAAATAGATGGCCTTATCAGGATCTTTTGGTAGAATAATGTTGAATTCACGACCAAGAACAGCTTTGCCATCATTCATTATTTTCCGCATCATAGGTAGGAGATTTTTCTTTGCATCAGGCAATACTTCGAGAAGAGTTTTTCCAATATGATATTTTATGGGATATCCATTAATATCAGCGAGATTTTGATTTATATTAACATATCGCAAATCCGGGCCTTCAAGAATAGCAATTCCTGCCGGCGAGTGCTCAAGAAGTGATTCTAATATTTGTGCTGTATCAAGTGACAGGTTTTCTTTTAAGTCAGCATCTGCGCGTCTACGATCGGTAATTTCGGTTCCATATAAGTAAAACGATTTGGCGCCTATATCTTTTACAATTGAAAATTGATATTCCTTGCCATTTATCGAATTATCCAGTTGGAATGGTTTCGAGCTTGTGATTTTTTTCAGGCTAGATTTTTGTAATTTAGTAAGTATTGAGAAAATGGATTTCCCGGCTAAACGTTCATTGAAAGCTTCGGATGCAGCATGATTAGCACTGATGACAATACCATCGTAGTTTGTTTGCAGAACAGGTGCGGGATTATTTCGAGAGAAAGCTGCCTGGACAGTTAATTCTTCCATATCAAGCACTAACTTGGCGCTTGGCTTGCGAGATACTTTTGATTCTGAGAGTGACCTTTTCGGTAAAGATTTAGCGCCCTTCACTAAGAATCCTTGTATTCAGTGGTCGTCGTGCACATAGTAATTTATCCCCCTCCGTAGTTAATAGTATAAAATTATGAAGCTGATTAGTCAAGCCTAAAATTTAAATCAGACTTAGTTATACCGATAATTTAATTCAGCTCGAACAGACGTTTTATCAGTTAGCATAAACCTGCTCCATATATTTGAAACAGTATAGTAAACGAATATTGCAAAGCTGAGACGTCTGGGAATCGAACCCAGCGGATGTGAATTTTACAAGTCTTGTATTAACAATCTATTAGGTGCTTAATGATATTGATAATATGTATACTAAACGATAGTTTTAGGAAATTCTCACTTCAACAACACCATCTTCCTCGTTTGGACGAATTCGCCTGCTTGGAGTCTGTAGAAGTATGCCCAAGTGGCAGAGAATGTTGCGTCACACAGTGTGGGTGGCGCTAATAGGACCCTGCTCCTCCTGATTCTTCTCCTTCTTCTCCATCCGACTGAGCAATGACATTAATGGCGCCGGTCATGGCGGCTCCGTGAACCCTACAATAGTATTTAAACGTTCCTTCAGTATCGAACTTATGGGAAAAGGTGCCGATAGATATAACTCCACTGTCGAAGCTGCCGTTTGGGTTTGGTGAAATACCACCGGTTACACTGTGACCAATGTTTCCCTGCCAATTCCATTCAACAGTTTTCCCGACAAAGATGGTTTTCTCGGTCACGCCATAGAAACTATCATTTACTGTGATGGAACTGTTTCCGGTGCCGGGGTTATTAATCTCTTTCTCGCCACAGCTTAAAAGCACACCACAACCCAGAACGATGAGACTTAAATACATTCTAAATACACTTAATTTTTGAAACATATTCTCTCCTAATCTACCTAATTTGATTAAATAAGATTAGAGTTTTTTAGCACAAGACCCTTTACTTCTTATCTTCAAATAATCAATACGAAGGAAAGTTGTTATCGGATTTACTTGTTATAACAAATTGAATCTAAGGTAATTCCGCTACTATATCCCTGTATTCTTTCTCAGTAAATGCCCGCATTGTCTCAGTGCTGACGTTACCTGCCGACGCGATAGCAAGAGCAATCTTTGTCGCAGTTTCGGCATCTGGTGCTTCGCTCACTGTTACTAAGTCATATTGGCCATTCACCATGTAAAACTTTTTCAACTCAGCACCCATAGATTGGATTAATTCTCGGGCAGCATCGAGTCGATTGGGACTCTCCTTTATGTTCTCTATTCCCTGTTTAGTGTACCGATATAGTGTGATGTAAGTAGCCATGGCAATACCTCCTACTTTTCTTTAGATAGACATTATACCATATAATATACTGATTATTCTCACTTCAACAACACCATCTTCCTCGTCTGGACGAATAGGAATTACCTTACAGCTTTATATCCACCATGAACTCCATCTCGCGAATAAACAATCTGCCAGAGCTGAATTTTCCCCGATCGAAATGAGCCAGCCATGCTAAGAAGATAATAAGTCCACATACGATAAAATCTCTTATCATATTGGTCTTTAAGGTTTTCCCAATTTCCGATAAAATTTTTATGCCATTGCATTAGTGTTTTATCATAATCTGATCTAAAGTTATGCCAATCCTCCAAAATAAAGAATCCTTCCGATGCTGCACTGAGTTGTTTTTCGGAAGGCAATACAGCATTTGGAAATATGTATTTGTTAATCCAAGGATCTGTAGATCGACTTGATTTCTTACTTCCTATTGTATGTAATAAGAACAAACCATCTGGTTTAAGATTTTTAGATACTACCCTCATAAAGTTCCTAAAATTTCTATAACCGACCGCTTCAAACATTCCAATAGAGATTATATGATCAAACTTTTGATCTACGTCTTCATAATTCTGAAAGCGTATCTCAACGGGCAACCCCTTACAAAGAATTTTGGCAAGTTCAATCTGCTTGTGTGATATATTAATTCCTACTACATTCACCCCATAATTTTCTGCTGCGTACTTAGCAAAGCTACCAAATCCACAACCGATATCTAATATGTGTTGACCGGATTTTAAGTCAATTTTTCGGCAAACTAAGTCGAGCTTGGCCTCCTGAGCATCATTTAGATTGCCGGCATTGTCCCAGTACGCACAGGTATATACCATTCTTTTATCGAGCATATTTTTGAATAGCCCATTTCCAAGATTGTAATGTTTATCCGCTACTTCTTTAGATTTTAAACCAGACTGCATATTTAGGATACCCGATTTAAATTTGAGTAGTATTTCATTTAGCTTTCGAGGTTTTTCGTACGGGGTTATTTTTAATAATCTATTAATAAATTCATCTAATAGAGAACAATCCCACCAACCATCCATATACGATTCTCCCAATCCGAGGGAGCCTTTTAGAAAAACTTTTCTATAAAACCTGTCATCTTTAACTTGGAGGTCGAATGGTCGATCGCCATTAATTTTAATACCATTTAAACTGAGACGTTTTTGTACGTATTTTTTAAAGATATCCATAAAATCAAGGATTCCAATATTGTCAATAGTTGCAGAACATTCGATATCACTTTTAATCTTTTAAAAATCTAAATTGCCAAGATCCTTTTTTTATTTCAACAACACCATCTTCCTCGTCTGGACGAAATCGCCTGCTTGGAGGCATAACGGGAATGTATATTCTATCATTTACCCGAGTTACTTTTATTCTTTATGATTAGACCGATACCTATAATCAAGAATACGAACCAAACTAAATAGGTTGGAAACCATACTGACCACCAATTTTCACCACCAACACCCAGCACGTAATAATTGAAGAGGTTGAGAACAAAAGATATTGAGAGCCCAATTAAACCCATTCTAATAAAAGAAGATTTTTTATTCATCTGGACAAATTCATCCGCATCATAATTAAAGTTATCAATTTCTAAATATAAAATCAACTAATGGAAAGAAATTAGTGTGACCAATATGTGCCAACACAAAGCTCACCAAAAGACATAAAACAACACGAATCAACACAAAACAACACTTGGGTAAATCTCCGATATTAGGTGATTATAAGGTGTTATTGGCTCTATTATTGGAATACACTACTTTCGAGGCATAGCGGGAGAGTCTGGGAATCGAACCCAGCGAAATAATCCCTACTAGCATTAGGTTTCTTTTGAACCTAGGATCTATTTTCTCGCATTTAACACGTTCGAAATCCATGCCCTGCTGAACCCAAGGTGTCTAGATAAATCCGACTGATTCCATTCGTTATCTTTCATCAATCGCCGAAATTTATATGCTCGATTCGTCCTTCGATCTTTGCATTTATCGAGATACTCGGCTCTTGTTAACCGAGTGTTCTCATTTGTTTTTTCTATCGGACAATTAGTATAAAAATCTGCTAAAATACAACCATTTTGTATTCGTAAATTTAGATTATTAAGAGCCTTAAGCCTATATTTATATTGATGATAGGTAATACGAATGGTAAATCCGATGCTAATCGGCCACTTTTCATTCATCATCGGAATAATTTTCTAATTTCCGTTGGCGAAACTTCCTTATTTCTCTCCGTCGTAAATTTCCCCTCTTTTTAGCGTATATGTATTACAGAGAAAAGGGTCATTTTAACGCCCACTTTTCGCATCATTTACAAATAATCAATATGGAGGTTAGTATGAATAAAAATATCATCAGTACTATTAGCGGATTCATATGAGAATAATAGGAACTCTAAGAATCTAAGCCTAAAAGCCTCCTCAAAATAATAACAAATTTAACAGGAGGTGATCATGGGATACATGGAATTGTATACAGGTTTAGAGAGGCATTCTGATAGAATATCGAGAGGTGATAAAGATCTTAAACAAGATCTCCTATGTCTTACGTATACAAATTATCGTAGTAAACTTTCAAGGGGAACTGAGCTTACGATTGGAGAATTAGTAAATTTCATGCAGCTCAGGGCTGGTGAACTCAGACAAGGTAAACTTCTGTATTTCGGAAACCGTGGTCATCAGGGTTCTAAAGATGTTTACTCAAAAGTAAGATACTACAATGGTGACGTAAAGATATTGCATTTAGATGGTGTAGTAGGAACAGATGATCTGTTGATGGACTCATTCCATAGGAGAGCGGCACCTATTGCAGACAAAATTGCGTTTAGGATAGATTTTCAAAACTTCCTAACCAATCTCTCTGAGAGAGACCGATCGATTCTAATCAAAAGAATGGAGGGCTATCAATTGAAAGAGCTCTCATCACTTTTCAATAGTACACCTTCAGGAATATCCAAACGCTTAAGGAGGATAGGTAAAGAGATTACAGTTTCATTGAGTATTCCAAAAGATCTAGCTATCTCTTTTGGAGTTGCTTGAACAAATTAACCGTTTAAAAGGGGTCGTTTCTTTCACCCCTTTTTTAGTCTGCGTAAGAAAGCGCTATAGTATGTTATTATACATTTAAGGAAAGTTCTAAATTGGCCATATTTCGCATCAAAAATTGCTAATTCGTGAAATTGGATACATATGTGTCCTTTTATATCCAATCTCGAATGCTTATCTTTCTAGTTCATATCATTACTGCCTTTAATTTATATTTAATGATAATTTTCCGATAAGAGTATTTTTGCGAAGAAACTCAGCTCTGTATCGGTTTTCGTTGTTTAGTTTATGCAAGTATCTAGCGGTTGTTGCGAGCTGACTATACCCCGCAAACACCTGAATTGTAAATATATCATAGTCTTCACTCAGCAGATTACTCAACGCATAATGCCTTAAGCTGTGAGGAGAGACATCTGTTGATATTCCAGCTTCCTTACAGGCCTGTTTGATGATATACTGGACTGCCCTCGGTACCTGTCTATAAATATTTTCAGCGCGGCGGAATAAACGTTATCTGAATTGTAAGAATTACCCTTCGTACAGGTCCCCTGCATTGACTATCTTCAAAGCATCTTTATTTATGTTCAATTCGTATGATTCGATCAGCTTATCCTCATCCAACAGCTCCTGAGACACGCTGCCTGCCTGATAGCTGATAGGTGTTTTCTCTCCGGAAAGGAGCATGTCCCGGACTTTCTCCGCTTCCTCAGTAACAATAGCTACTTTCAGGTCATCGGATTGCAGATATTTCTTAACCGCTGCGTTTACATCCTCAAGAGTGAGTTTCGGAAGCTCTTCAGCTATCTTATCAATGAAAAAACTGGTGCCGTACCAGTCGGAATCCAGCGCATAGCCGAGTCTTCTGCTTGCTGTTTGAACCCATAATTTTGAATAGTTCAGCAGGTACTTGCGTGTAGTCTCGAATTCCTCTTCAGAGAGACCTTCGGAAACGAGCATATCCAATTCTCTTATCGCCTGCTTCAGCGAGAATAAAGCATTCGCATGAGAAACAGGGCGAATCCAGATGCTGAAAAACTGTTGCCTCCGTGGAACATTGGGAACCGGAAAATGGCTTCCGCCGTCCTGTATAAAATTCTCTATATAAGAGTAGTCGCCGTAATTCAATCCGCGATCTTCGCGCATATGAACCATCAATTTACCATTGAGCGACCTATGCTCACCGAGATATGAGTTGGCAACCATAAGCGCGTAAAAATCTTTGTCCGAACGGGTAACATCAATTGGAGCGCCAATTGAAATTGCAGCGCCGTCGTTATCTTTTTTGACTATGATTACTTCTATGCCGCTGATAGGCTTTGGCTCAGGAAGCTCAACAATTGCCGGAGCGGTTTTCCTTAAAACGGAAAAATCTGCTCGCATTTTTTCTATGAATCCGTCGGGGTATCCACCGGCGACTCCAATTACCATATTGTCCTGAGTATAGTTAGCCGCGGCGTACGCCTTGAGGTCGTCAATCGTCAGAGATTCCAGCGACTTAACCGTTCCCGGTCCTATCCGGCTATACGGGTGTCCCTCATAGATAAACAGATTAAGAGCGACTTTCCCGAGGTTTTCATCGTCATTGCTTCGCAGGGTATTCTTTATGTAGTTCGAGTGCATATCAACAATCCGTTTGAAATCCGACTCATCCCATCGCGGATTCAAGATGAGATTCTTGAACAGTTCATAGAACTCTTCGAGGTGATCTATGTGCACTTCCCCGGTAAAAACCGTCACCTCATTATTTATCTGTTGACCTATATTTGCCGCCATCGGATAAAGAGCCTGCACAACATCATTATATGACATATCCCCTGTACCACCGTTCGCCATTACGGTAGCGGTGATAGCGGCGATTCCCTCTTTCCCTTTCGGTTCATTGATTGTCCCGCTTTTAAACAGGATTCTAAAGGATATCAGGGGTGAGTGGGCGCTTGGTAACTCTGTGACTTTCAAATTCATTCCTTTTTTTGGGGTCATCTTAACGTTTGAACTTGTACAACTCACTATTAATATTGCCGATATTAAAAGGAGGAGGAAGATATTATGTTTCATCACTCACCTCCTTCGTGGCTTAAATTAACTACAGTTCTATTCTCTTTGGTGAAATATTTTTTCGTGATATTTTGTATATCCTGAGCTGTGACGGCATCATAAAGTTCATATACCCGGTTCACGGTCTCCGGATCTCCTGTTAGATTAATATAGTGAGCGAGAGTAGAAGCTATGCTGCCCGGACTGTTCAAGCCCATAGCAAATTGGTACTTCATATGGGATTTAATTGATGCGAGACGTTCTTCGTCAACAGGAACATTTTTTACTTCTTCGATAGCTTTATATATTTCCGCTTCTACCATTTCAACATTTGCCGGGTCTTTCACCCTCGTGTAAATCGTAAACATCGTTGCATCCCTTCTGTCTCCGGCGCCGCCCTGCACAAATTCCACTATCTGTTCCTCTATCACGAGTTTTCTATATAGAGGTGAAGATTGCGAGAACGCTACTTGCGAGAGCACATCAAGCGTGGGCATATCGATTTCTCTGTCGCTGAATGCGGGACCATGATAACCAATCGCAATTATCGGCAGTGTGGGATTATCCCACGCTATCTTTACTCTTTTTTCCTCTGTTTGAGGTGATTCCTGAGGAATTTCAGGCTGCTTCGGTCCACTCCCCCATTTCCCATAATATTTTTCCGCCAGCGCCATCAAAGATTCATGGTCAACATCTCCCACAACAACTATGACACAATTATTCGGTCTGTAATATGTGTCGAAGAAAAACAGACTATGCTCAAATTGATTCGGCATATCCTCAATGTCTTTTAGAAAACCCATCGTCGTATGCTTATAAGTATGAGTTTGATAAGCGGTATCGTGTAATTTTTCCCCAATCGGCATAAACGGATTTGTTATGTTTTTTCTATATTCGCCAAGAACCGCGCCTGCTTCTTTTTTAAAATCATCCTCATCATATTTCAAGTTCTGGAAACGGTCTGACTCCAGATCCATAATCGTCTCAAGCGCATCGGAGCTGGCCAAGAAATGATACATAGTCCGATCATCGGAAGTATTGGCACTATGATCTGCTCCCACTCCCTTAAGTATATCATTAAAATCTTCCGAAGAATGCCTTTCCGTTCCGCGAAACATCATATGTTCAAAAAAATGCGCGAAGCCCGATTTACCCTCTTCTACTTCATTTCGAGAGCCTGTGCGCACAACTGTGTAATACGATATGAGTCCGGGACTGTCGTATTCAACTGAAACTACCTTTAGTCCGTTCTCTAAAACCCCTACATTTATCGGATATTGAAAGATTTTTTCTCCGCCTTTAGCTTCGTCTGTGAAATAGGTAAATAATAGGGAGAACGTAACGAGTAGACACAAAAATGTGTTTCTTGATTGATTCATAAAACAGACTCCGGTTCATTAGTTGATACTGCTCCAATCCAATTACGTGAAATAGCGAATTAAGTTATAGAATTATTCACAGATAATCGGCTGACAACTTTTCACGTAACTGCAATTTATATTTATTTTTGAAGAATAAACTCGGCATTAATAATTATGTTAATTTCTTCACCGACAATAAGACCGCCTGCATCTAAAAGACGGTTCCATTTCATTCCAAAATCGAAACGGTTTATTGTTGTTGATACTTGCCAGCCAGATCGCTTGTTCCCATAAGGATCTGTGATAGTTCCTCCATAGCTTGCTTCAAATACAACAGTTTTTCTGACTCCCAACAGTGTCAGATCACCGGTGAGTTTGAAACTATTTTCATCTATCGGTTCGACCGAATTACTTTTAAATTTCATCGTAGGGAATTTCTCTACGTTAAAAAAGCTATCTGAAATCAGGCTAATGTCTCTGTCTTCATTTCCGGTGTCTATACTGTGAGTCTTAATTGTCACCTCAAGTTTTGCATCTGAAAAATCTTTTTTCGAAATAATCAGCGTAGCGTCATATTCCTTAAATAGTCCCGCCACCTCACTGATTACCATGTGTCTTACGGTGAACCGGACGCTTGAATGCGCCGGGTCTATCTTCCAGGTCTGCGACTGAGCGAATACGGGGATAACTCCGAAGCCGATTAGACACAGTGATATAATTATTTTTTTCATTCTTGCTTTACTCCCGCAATCCGGCTACTGAAATACTTATGCCCGGCAGCTGTACGCCGCCATTTTCGGTACCATAATCTTTAGCCGCATTTTCCTCAAGAGTCTTCCAGTATTGAGCTACCTCGTCGGGAGATTGATTCGCCAGCATTACTCTAAGTGGCGCAGCAATATCCTTCATCAGTTGAGAGTACTCTCCGGCGGATGAAAACTCAAAATTAACTGTTATTGTTTCTGTTTGAATATCAGAGAAGCCGGCATTCGCCATCTGTTCTTCCATCACCCCTTCGGACAGTCCGGACATAGTGGGAGCCTCAGGCGGCGGCGTAGGCACATCGAACATTTGCCTAAGAACCTGAACAGCCAGACTAAAAAAGGGAATATTCTCCGGCTTGTCCCAAACGGCTGTTGCGAACTTCCCTTTGGGAACTAACATTCGATAAACGCCTTTAAGAGTGGAATCAACATTTGGGAGGAACATCAGTCCCCATCGGCTCACAATTGAGTCAAACTCTCTTTCGGAAAAATTCATATTCTCCGCGTCAGACTCTTGAAACTCCACATTCGTAGCGCCGAGATCGCTTGCTCTTTTCTGAGCGATAGCAAGCATTTGTGAGGAGACGTCAACAGCTATTACCTTTCCGCTGCCGCCAACTACTTTTGCCACCGAGAGAGCCGGTTCTCCGATTCCTGTGGCAAAGTCCAAAACTCGTTGACCTTGTTTTATATCCGCCATCTTTATCAGGCTCTCGGTTACTATCTGAGAAAACCGTTCAAGCGTTTCCCACCATTTTTCCCAACCGGAAGCCACGCTATCCCAATGCTGGCGTTGTCCATCCTTGTACTTAGCCGAATCAAATGAATTTGTGCTCATATTTAGTTCCTTTCGCAAAGCAGAATATAGATATTATTTCATCAACAATACTACAAATTAAGTCTCACAAAAATCACCGATACCGCAAATCCCATTGTCAGCGACCCTGGTCCTAACCAGTATAGCGGCGCAAGCTGGGTAGATTATGATGGCGATGATGATCTTGATCTATTTATAAATAATAATTTCTTGTACAGAAACAGCGGTAATGGGGTTTTCGTAAAAATGACTTCTTCTCTTGGCGCGACGCAGTCCATAGCAACAGGTAATGGTATGCAAGAAGTATTTCGGAAATTCAAATCATCCTGAAAGTAATTTTTTTAAAGCTGCTCTCTATTGATTTGAAACAAACAATTGCAATTACGTACTTTATAACGTACGTTTATGATTGCAATTTAGGGAGGTATAAAATGCGTACTATAAATGTTACAAATGCTCGGGCGAATCTCTACAACCTGCTTCTTGAAACTGCGGAGTCACACGAGCCAATCCAAATTACCGGTAAAAACTCGAATGCGATCCTCGTTTCTGAAGATGATTGGCGTTCTATACAAGAAACTCTCTATTTGCTCTCTATTCCCGGTATGCGAGAATCAATTGTCGATGGTCTAAAATCTAAGGTTGATATCGACACTAAGGAACTCGATTGGTGAATTGGAGGATTGTTTACACAAAACAAGCAATCAAAGACTCGAAAAAAATTGAATCATCTAAGTTAAAATCCAAAGTAGTCAATCTATTAACCCTTCTTAAAAACGATCCCTTTACACTTCATCCCCCATTCGAGAAATTACTTGGCGACCTATCCGGCGCATATTCGAGAAGAATAAATATACAGCACAGATTAGTCTATCAAGTATTGGACAAAATTAAAACGGTTAAAATTATCAGGATGTGGACTCATTACGAATGACCTAAAATTTCTTCGCAATTATATCATTCGTTTTTTCTCATCAGGTAGTTATATTTACTTAAAGTTGTACCTATTATATACTTATTAATCGAGGGATTGGAAATGACAGAATCTACCGGCGGTTTATTCTTTAAGTTATTCTTTAGCGCTACGCTGCTACTCATAATATTTTCTTTCACGGCGTGCGACAGTTTTCAGCAGAAAACCGATGCGCTTCCCTTCGACCCTGCTGATAATCCGTGGCCCGAAATAAGACTCGAGCGAATCGCGAAACTGCTTCCCGCAGCGATGCAGCGAGCGGAAGTTGACGCATGGGTTATTATTTGCAGGGAAAATGACAATGACCCCCTAGCGGCTCATGTAGGCTGCGAAAACGCCGGAGGCACCGCCGCTTTTCTGTTCTTCCTGGAAGGAAACAACGTTCGGTCGCTCGCTTTTTCGCCTGAAGGAGAGGCAAAATCTCTTCGGGATGTCGGTATTCACGACGAGGTCGTGCAATTTGAGAGAGGGGGCAGCGTATTCAACCTTGTCGCCGAGGAGCTGAGCAGGGTAAATCCGAGAGTAATCGCCATAAATTCGTCAGAACGGAACATCGCAGACGGCTTGTCATATACCCAGCGTATTAAACTCGAAAATGCCCTGGGATTCGTACTGATGCAGCGGCTCGTATCGTCACAAAACCTCGTTACCGAATGGCTGTCGGTAAAACTTCCCGCCGAAATAGAGATTATGCGAAAAGCAGCGGAGATTACAGCCGCTCTTGAAATCGAGGCGTATGCAATGGTCGTTCCCGGCGTAACAAAAGATTCTGATGTGGGAAAATTCCTAAAGAAGCGGATGAGAGAATTAGGCGTGGAAGACGCGTGGGCGCCGGAACAAAATCCTAACGTGAATTCCGGCGTTGACAGGGGACATTCTCACGCTACGGAAAAAGTAATTGTAGCTGGAGATTTTATACAGACGGATTTCGGTATAAAGGTTTACGGTACATGGTGCACGGACATTCAGCGGTTCGCTTACGTTCTTGCGCCGGGAATGACCGAACCTCCGGCAGAAGCGCTTGAGAAGTGGGAGAACGCCCGAAAAGGGAGCCGTATCGCGCTTGCGGCAATGATACCCGGCAATTCAGGATATTCAGTCGATAAAGCGCAAAGAGAGTGGATGAAAGAAGCGGGCTCGCTTCCGATTATCTGGAGCACCGGACATCCTGTGGGATATTGGACTCATGACGTGGGTCCGCGTTTAGGAGGCGCGCAGAGTGATAATCCGCCGACCGGTGATGCGCTGAGACCGCTCATTCCCGGACAGACGTTTGCGTTCGACGGTTTCTTCAGCTGGCCTCTTGAAAATGGCAATGGCGACACAAAAACAATATCCGTTGAAGAGATGGCTTATATAACAGAAACCGGAGCCAATTATCTTATTCCACCACAGGAAGATTTGATATTAATTTCATCAAGGTAACGCTGTTTAAGGTTATTCTTATATGAGAAGGATATTTGTATTTCCCCTGTTATGTTTCTCGCTTCTATTCTTTTGGGTTGCGGCAAGTCTGGCTGAAGGTATCCCCTCCGCCGAGCTGCTTATCAGAGAACTCTCCTGCTCGGGTTGTCACACCGACCTGAAGACAGAGAGTTTTATTCGAGAAAAGATTCCTGATTTGAGTTTCGCAGGTCTGAAATATAATTCGGCATATTTGCTTGAATATCTGCAAAACCCGGAAAAGGTCAGGCATAACATCGGTTACTCGCGGATGCCGGATTTTCACCTGAGTGAAAAAGAAGCGTTTGCTCTCGCGCTTTTCCTCGAAACTCAAAATACGTATTCAAATGAGTATCCGAATTTTCCTTCATGGCTGCATTCTGAAAGCCATCCTGATTATAGCACCCCTATCAACATCAAGGAAGAATTGTTTGAAGCGTTTGAATGCGTGAAATGTCATTCTCCCGGCGTGAAGGGCAAAGAAAGAGGGAGTGATCTTTCCACTGTGGGTTATCGACTCAAAAAGAATTGGGTTAAAATGTATTTCGTTTCCCCAGCTCTGTTTGACGGCGCTGACACGCCTATGCCCTCTTTTTTTTATGATATTTCAGACGACGGCAGGCAATATTCCGAGGCATTATCTCAGGCTCCGGAGCTAATAAATCGGGTAACCGACCAGCTCTATAAAAAGAATACCAGAAGAAAAGCTGAACTTGAGGAAAAATACAACAACGCTAAAAAATCTTACCCTGATGTCATTGTTGCCGATGGAGAAAAAATCTTTACCGCTTTGAATTGCGCCACATGCCACAGACATTCGTCAACAGAGCCGTGGAAAGACTCAATGGCTCCAAAACTTTCTTTTGAAGGCTCACGAGTGTTACAAAACTGGCTGCAAGATTATCTTTCTAACCCATATGCCCTCAGACCTTTCGGTTATCTACCGGGAAGCGGCAGCCGAATGCCGGACTATCACCTTACACCCGAAGAAGTAACTGTACTGACGGAATATCTAATCAAAAATGAAAAGAAACTAATAGAGTCCGAACTGTTCAGACCCGCCAAACTCTCTCCGTTTGCGATGAAGAAAGCGAGAGGTTTATTGGACGCGAAATTACCTTGTTTAGGCTGCCATCGTATTGGAGCTGACGGAGGAAGAATCGGACCTGATCTTTCTAACGTTAAATCAAGGCTTAAGCCTTCGTTTGTATTCGATCTGATCAAAAATCCTCATGCTGCTGATCCCAATATTATTATGCCAAAGACTGTTATGCCTGTACAGACATTAGAGCTTATCAGCAGCTATCTTCTTCAATTGAACGGTTCAAAGGTTGAATCGAAATATCTTTCTCTTGTAGATAATCCGGTTCTCACGCCCAATAGGATGAAAGGGGATAATTCGCTTTATCTCAAACAGTGTTCATCCTGCCATGGAATTGACGGCGACGGGAAGGGATTCAATGCTAAGTATTTACCAACCGCCCCAAGAAGTCATAAAGACAGTGAATATCTTTCCAAGCGTCCTGACGATGTCTTATTCGATGGAATTTTTGCAGGAGGATATATTCTGGATAAAAGTAATTTTATGCCCGCGTTCGGGCATACGCTCAGTCGCAGTGAAATAGAGAATTTGGTATCGCATATTAGAAAACTTTGCCAATGCGAAGGGCCCGCTTGGTCGCTCGATAATCAATCCGGATATATAAATGAATAAATCCGGGAAAAAACTAATATCAATCTTCATTGCGCTAACTTTGCTGACTTCAGCTTTTCTTATTTATAATTACAGCAAAGACGATTTTTATAAAGATACGTTAGGACTGACCTTCATCCTTCCGTTTCCATCTGAGCATTTTGAAGATTCGGCTGCTCAGCCTTCTATAAAAGATTTCAGAGGGTCAGAAGCGTGCGAAGCTTGCCATAAAGAGATTTACGATCTGTGGAAAAGTTCAACTCACGCAAAAGCCGGTGGACTTCCGAGTAAGGAGATCATAATCGGCAAATTTGATGAAAAGCCGCTCATCTTTAAAGATGCTGTCGTAATTCCATCTATAACAGAAAATGATGAATTCATATTCACCGTGCAACCTGAAGTCGGCAATCGAGTTATTCTCACGGTTGGCGCTGTTGTGGGAGGTGGTCATTTGGAAGGCGGCGGCACGCAAAGTTATTTCACGAAATTCCCCGACGGAACGCTAAGGATGCTTCCATTCGATTTTATAAAGCAGGAAAACATCTGGTTTGTTCAGTTAAGAGAGAGCAACAATTGGGAGCCGATTAGCGGCAGTATCTCTCTTAATGACTTGTCTCATTGGCCTCCATACAGGATTCTCGGCAGCAACACTGATTATTCCAATTGCCAGAATTGTCACGGCAGTCAGCTGCAGGTCGAGTATAAGAAGGATGAAAAGATATACGAAACAACTTTTCAAGGATTGGATATCAACTGTGAATCATGTCACGGTCCCGGCAGAAAACATATTGATATTGTGAATTCAGGCGATGTTTACAAGTCAGAAGATATTGGATTTGAAGCTTTGTCTATCCAAAATAAAGACGAATCCCTTCAGTTATGCTTTCAATGTCATGCTGTGAAGGACGAGGTTATAAACGGGCATCTTCCGGGCGCAGATCTTGAGCGTTATTATTCTATGAAGATGGCAATTTTAGGGAGCTCTCCGTACTTGGCGGACGGACGAGTAAGAGCATTTGCCTATCAGCAAAACCATCTTTTCAGCAGCTGCTACCTTAGCGGCTCAATGACATGTGTAGATTGTCACGAACCCCACTCACAGGATTACAGGGATATTTACGGTAACGCTCTAAACGGAAAATTTGATAACGGACAATGTCTCGATTGTCATCCGAGTAAAGCCGCATCACCGGAGTCTCATTCCAATCATTTGCCCGATTCTCCCGGTAACCTTTGCACCTCCTGCCATATGCCGTTTCTGCAGCATCAAGGACTTGGTTCGCAGCTGAAGTTCGCGCGATCTGACCATACTATCCCGATCCCACGTCCGGGATTTGATGCGAGTATCGGTATTGAAAACGCCTGCTCAAAATGCCACTCGGATAAAACCGTGGATTGGCTTCAAAAGAAGACTACCGAATGGTATGGAGAGATTAAACCACACCATAATTCCGTCAAAGCGCTCATGGACGCACAAAACGCATATGATATCAGGAAAGCGGCGTCTCTCCTCCTTCCTGATTCTCTTACACATACTATGGCGGATGCTACAGGTCTTCTGACTTTTATAAAAGAGAGGCTCGAACCGGATATGCCGGATATCCATAATGATATAATTAAGAGATTGAAAAAAATGGCTGAAAGCGACGACCTCGACATAAAAGCGCTTTCTCTTATGGCAATTCATCTGTCCGCCGGAAATCAACCCGGGATAAGAAAATATTTATCTGACAAAATCGAATTGCTTGGAGACAACTCAGCAGCTGTTCAAAACAGATGGTCTATCGGCGCGGATTTTATGGGTAGCACGTATTCCGCCCGCGGTGAATATGGGAACGCTATCGCAGCATATAAAAAGGCTATCGAAGTCAAACCCACCGATAGTATAGCTTTGTCCAACTTAGCGGCGGCTTATATGAAAACCGATGAAGTTCAAACGGCTATAGCTGTTTATGAACAGGTTTTAACCCTTGAGCCTGATAAACATAATATTTACGCACCTCTCTCCCTTGCGTATTCGCTGGCTGGAAATAAAGAAAAGGCAATTGAAGTGCTTGAAATAGGAATTGAGCGCGCTCCTACGAACGAGCACTTATTCAATATGCTCGTTCAGTTGGAGTCGCTTGAATCTAATGAACTAAAATGACTTTCGTCGGCTGATAAACAGCCTTTACTTGAGTAATAACATCTTCTTCGTCCGGCTAAGTTTTCCTGCTTGAAGATTATAGAAGTAAATTCCGGAGGACATTGCGGACGCATCCCATGATATTTTATGTAAACCCGCATTTTGCTCTTTATCAACAAGACGCGCTACTTCTTCTCCAAGTAGATTATGAATTGTAAGTAGAATCCGGCCGTCATTCGGCAGGTCATACTCAATAAGAGTCGTCGGATTAAATGGATTCGGATAGTTCTGCTTCAGCTCAATAGAATTTGGCAGTTGCAGCACTCGTTCATCTATCACGCTTACGGGAATTTGCAGCAGATTCGGTAACAGCTGACCCCGTATCTCGCCTGCCGGGTTTGCAGACGTATGTATGTTAACATATACCCCTCCGCTCCTTATCATATCGACAATATCATCGGTGAGCGGATCGACCTCATCGATTGCGCTCCATATTCCGGAAGCGGAGTTCCCGTCAAATGTGATAGCCTTAATAACACCACCGGTTTCTCCTGCGGCTCCGGCGTGGAAGTGCGAGGCACTTATAGTTAACCCATTAACGGTAATATTGTATTCAAGCTCACCGCCTACATCTGAGTAGAAAAACAAACTTGTCAAAGTGCCTGTTCCCGAAGAAACAACGGCGGGGTCGGCTACTGTCTGGCTACCGTCAAGTTGGGCGTTATAACCCGAAACTACAAAAACCTGTCCACGAATCTCACCTCCCGAGTATAGGGTCGTATGTATGTTAACATACAATCTTCCGCTGAGCAGCTCTTCGACAAGCTCGGAAGTTAACGGCTGTGAAGCATCTGTAGAGGACCAGACGCCGCTGGCGTGACCATCAACGAATGTAAGAGTTTTTACAACTCCTCCGTTTAACCCCGCGCCCGCATTATGGAAATGAGCTACGCTTTGAGTTATACTTGAGATTGTGATGTCATATTCTACTGCTGTTTGTGCCGAATTGAGCGTTAGAACCGCTATACCTGAACCGAGGGACGAAATTGGTGTGGGGGCAATATTGTCGCCGCTGATAAACGCCGCGAACGCAGTGCCATCTTCGCGTTCCAGCTGGCCCCTTATTTCGCCTCCGCCGTAAGCAGCTGTATGAATATTCATATAAACATTTCCGAGAAGCAAGTCACTGATTAAATCATCAGTCAAAGGTTGTTCTGCATCACCGCCCAACCACTCACCGTCTGCGGCGTCATCAACTAAAGTGATGTTTTTGACCACTCCTCCATTATCAGTAGCGCTTCCTCCGTGAAAATGAGAGTTAGTCGGCGTCAAACCCGTAACATTTAAGCCAAAATCTAATTCTCTATCATTGCCGAATAGTATAACGGCACCTGTACCCACACCGGATGAAGTAATAGACGTAGGAACAATTTTATCGCCGCTTAATAATACCTTAAAAAATACCGGTACTTGAATATTTCCACGAATTTCCCCTCCCGGATTTTCTGTTGTGTGAATATTAACATAAATCCTGCCTGCTAAAAGCTCATCCAACATTGCAGTAGTGAACGGTTGGTCTCCATCAGATGACGACCAAACGCCCGATATGGTCATTCCACCGCTGAAATCCAGTGTTTTCACAACCCCACCTGTCGCATCGAATGCGCCGTTGTGGAAATGCGCTACAGTAGGAGTTAATCCGTCGATTGTAATAGCATAATGAAACTCTGTCCAATCGTTCATCAGCACTCCTGTGAGCGTTCCTGTACCTGAAGAAACTATAGGAGTGGGTACGATATTACCCCCCGACAGGAATGCGCTACCAATTCGATCTTCTTTCTGAGCCGAGAGATTCGGCACTGATAAGAGAGTAATTATTATAAAGCTTAGTAACGTTTTATTCATACTGATATCCTTTTGTTGGTTATTGATGACTAATTTAGTAATGTTAAAAAATAAAAATATGGATAAGAACAGTAACAGTTTATCCCTATTAGGCGAATCCTTTCTGATTTGGTAAATTGAACTGCTACAAACCAATATAACGATTTTATTACGTTTGTCAAGTACTATAAAACTTAATAAGTCATTAATAGAATCTGTGGTGGAACAGCCTGAATCTTCGACTAACTGATACTCTCTCCATCTCGGCTGCCGCGCAGTCTGTCAGCCATTTCCTCTAATGTCTCTGCTACGAGCCTGTCCTCCCCCGCGGAGAGCGTAAAACGTTCGACCCACTGACCATCGTCCTGCATCTCCTTCACTTCCTCTATAGATGGAGCAACATTCTCATCGAAAAACAGGTTGTACTTCTCGCAATTGTTTTCTGAATCTCTGTGAATAAACAGTACTTTCGCCATTCTGCCTTCTTTCTGTTTTGGTTATTTTACTTCTGAATTTTGCTGTTTTAATATCAATCAATCATGATACGATATTTGTAAAAATTAAAATAAGTTACAACAATTTACGGATTGCTCTTAAGGCTTCCTTAAAGCGTTGAATACCTTCTTTAATCACATTCATAGACGCGGCATAAGAGAATCGGATATTATTGTCACAGCCAAACGCCGCACCGGGAACGATGACCAATTTGAATTCATCCAACAAGAATTCCGCAAAATCAACCGAGTTGTCGATTGTTTTTCCATTATGATTGAACCGATAATAGCTGCTCACATCGGGAAACACAAATAAAGCGCCATCAGGTTTGTGGAGCGAGATATCCGGGATATCGGACAATTCGGAATAGACGAAATCCCGGCGTCTTTTGTACTCTTCTCTCATCTCAATCACCATAGATTGATCGCCGATAAGCGCATCTATTGAAGCTTTTTGAGCGATCGAGTTGGGACAGGAAGTACTTTGAGCCTGAACTTGAACCATCTTTTTGATGAGCTCTTCAGGTCCGGCGGCATATCCTATTCGCCATCCCGTCATAGAATATGTCTTCGACATTGAATTCACGGTCAGTGTATTGCCAATAGCGCCATCATAAGCAGCAATACTTTTATAGTTTTTGTCGAATACAAATTGCTCGTAAGTCTCGTCTGAGACCATCAGGATGTTGCTATTGCCGCATACTTCAATCAACTCTTTGATAAAGTTGTCATCCAACAGCGCGCCTGTCGGATTTGAAGGCGAGTTGAGAACTATAGCGGCTGTCTTATCTGTCACGTAACTTTCTATCTCTTCAACTGTTCGAGAGTAACCGGCATTTGGATCAAGCGGTGCGAATACGGGTGTCGCCCCTGTTAATTTTATAATTTCCGGATATGCGACCCAGTAAGGTACCGGCACGATCGCTTCATCTCCTTCTTCCAAAGTAGCCATGAAGGCATTGAAAACAGCCTGTTTCGCGCCTGCGGTTATTATCACCTCCTCGCGGGAATAAGAGATTCCGTTGTCACGCTTGAGTTTCATGATTACAGCGTCTTTTAATTCCGGCAATCCATCAAAGTTCGTGTATTTTGTAAAACCCTCCTTCATAGCGGCAACAGCATATTCGGTAATTATCTCCGGTGTTGGGAAATCCGGTTCTCCGATACCAAGATCTATAACATCAACACCCTGAGCTTTCAATTCCCCCGCTCTGATCATCATCTCTGTTGTTGCGGATGGTATTATTTTTCGTAGTCTGTTTGCTGTTTTAATAATGATATCCCGTTGAAACTTAATTTATAACATTTCCGGCTCTTATGATAATGTTGAGACAGTTTGAATGCACTAAATATCTCGCTTTTTGGTAGCACATTTTCAGAAAGAGGTTATATTGTATTTAAACACAATCTGACTTAAATTTATAATTATTTTTTTGGGACTTTACATAGCGGAGGTTTTTTGTTGAAGAAAAAGGTTGCAGTACTTGGTGCCACAGGTATCATCGGACAGACCATAATTAATCTGCTTGAGGATCATCCATGGTTTACGATTGAGGCGCTCGTTGCTTCTAAAAGTTCTGCCGGCGGAAAATACTCCGAAAAATGCCGATGGATTTTATCCGACCCTATGCCTGAGAGCGTCAAGGATATGGAGATACTTGACGTTGACAGCGCTCTTGATACCCCCATCCTTTTCTCAGCCCTCGACTCATCGGTGGCTGATGAAATCGAAACTGCTTACAGGCAAAAGGGACATATTATAGTGAGTAATTCATCGAATCACAGGATGGACAGCGATGTACCTCTCATTATTCCCGAAGTTAATCCCGATCATCTGCAATTGATAAATAATGATAGCGACGGCGGGTGGGAAGTAACCAATCCCAATTGCTCGGCGGTAGTCATAGCGCTTGCCCTCGCCCCGATCTCAATTGAGTTTGGCATCGAACAGGTATTTGTGGTGACGATGCAATCTTCATCCGGCGCCGGATATCCCGGTGTATCATTTTTGGACTTAAGCGGCAATATAATTCCGTTCATTAACGGAGAAGAACCTAAAATAGAAAAAGAAATATCAAAGATACTCGGTTCCTTTGAAGATAAGAAGATAGTTGATTACAGCTGCGATGTCAGTGTCCAAACCAACCGTGTGCCGGTGACATATGGACATATGGTATCCTTATTCATCACTACAAAAACGACGCCGGATGTGGAGAGAATAAAAGATCTGTTGAGAAATTTTTCCGGTATTCCCCAGGAGAGGAACCTTCCTATTGCTCCGAAACACCCTATATATCTTGGTGAAAACAGTTTCCGTCCTCAACCCAGACTTGACGTCGATCAGGAAAACGGGATGGCTATTACAGTAGGAAGAGTTGAGAAAGTCAACGCAAATGCGGTCCGTATGGTGGCTTTAGGGCATAACACGATAAGAGGAGGCGCCGGATCAGCTATTCTTAATGCGGAGCTATTGCACTCAGAAGGAATGATCTGATAAAATGATAGTAATGAAATTTGGAGGGGCTGCTCTTCAAAATCCACAATCCATCAAGAAGGTCACGTCTATCATCAAGGCGTCTCTCAGCGAAAATCCTGTAGTGGTATTTTCTGCTTTCGGAAAATCAACGCGTATGTTGGAAGAACTATTTAAATTATGCCGGAAAGGTGATCTCGAAGCGGCTTATAACTTAATTGACAATAATTTTCTTCCGCTCGCTCAATCATTATTTGAAGGAGAGCTGAGTGCGAAATATGAAACGGAATGCGGAAATGATCTGATCAAGCGAATCGAAGATCTAAAAAATTATATAAGTTCTACCGAGAGAGAATGGAAATCGGCCGATAGGGATCATATTGTCTCGCAGGGAGAACTTATCACAAGCAGAATTATTTTTTATATCCTTAATAATGAAGGGGTGGAATGCAATTGGCTTGATGCTCGTGAAATGATAATCGGTGACGAGAAACATCGGTTCGCTCGACCTGATTTCAATAATTCGGTCGGACTCGTGAAACAAGAAGTGGAAAGATGCCGAAAAGAAAATAAATTGGCTGTCACACAGGGTTTTATAGCTTCAACTCCATCCGGAATGACCACAACTTTAGGCTACGAAGGTTCGGATCTGACCGCAACTTTCATAGGCGCCTGCATTGATGCTGACAGGGTTGAATTGTATAAAACAGTCCCGGGCGTTATGACAGCTGATCCTAATCTTGTGCCGGACTCTAAAACAGTTAGCCGAATATCATATGAATATATCGAAAAACTCACATTCCTGCGCTCAAGAATTCTTCATAAAAATGCCATTCAACCTTTAATCGGAAGGGATATCCCTCTGAGGATATTAAATCTTCACAAACCGGAAGATGACGGTACTACAATAGAAGACACCCATAATGACGATCTGGAACATGAATATTTCGTTGTGGGTCATCCGGATGGTATTTTAATTTCAAAACATCCTTCAAATGGGAGCGATCCTGCGGAATCAGATGAAATCGGTATTATTTTAAGCAAAAGGGACATTGCGTATGTACCAATTGAAAGCAGTATGGAACAGATTCAATATTTCATAACTAATAAGTTAAAAATGAAGCAAGCTTCTCGTCAATTACGAGGAATTGAAAATATCTCATGGAATAAAGATGTTTCCATGATAGGAATAATCCATAAATCTTTATCTGATGACCGCTTGATAAAATTGATCTCAGATACTTTAGATGCGCATAACGCAAAGGTGCTGATCTCTTCTTCTTCATCTGATATGATTATTTTAGTGATTCAAAAGGATAACTTTAAACAAGTAAATAATGCCTTACACAGCATGCTGAGAGAATATTCCGCGGCAGATGCAAAGCTTATGGAAAGAAAATGAATATCGGTCTCATAGGTAATGGCACAATGGGTAAACTTACTTCCGAAGCGGCGAACAAAAGAGGACATAATGTTATAAAACATTTCGATTCGAAAGATCCGCTTATTTCTGCCGATCAAATTGAGCAGATAGAATGTCTGATTGATTTCTCTCTCCCTGATGCCGTACCAACCTCCATTGCCATTGCTGCTGATGCTAAGGTAAATATTGTTATCGGAACTACGGGCTGGGACAATGACATCCTCAGCAGCTATAAAGACAAATTGGAGAGCGCTCTCTTCGTTGCTGCTAATTTTTCAATCGGTGTCAATCTTTTCAGGCTGATAATAAAGAACGCAACAAAATTGCTTGACGGCGCCGGAGAGTACGATGTTACCCTAAGAGAAACCCATCATGTAAAGAAACTTGACAGCCCGAGCGGTACGGCGCTAATAATCGCCCAAGATATAATATCACAATCCACTTCAAAGAAATCCCTTTTTACCGGTTCCCCGACAGAGACGATCTCTAATGATGCTTTGCGGATAACCTCAGAGCGGATTGGCGATGTGGTGGGTGTTCACGAAGTCTCGTTCGAATCTGATGTGGATACAATCTTACTCCGTCACGAAATGAAAGATAGAAGCACGTTCGCAGTTGGGGCGGTAGCTATCGCAGAGTGGCTAAAAGGAAGATCCGGATTATTAGAATTCAATGATTATTTAACAGATGTTTATGGAGTTCGTAACGGGAACTGATGGACATTAAGAAATTATACGGTTCAATTGTTGCTTTAGTCACTCCATTCGATGATAACGGAGCAATAGACTTCTCTGCCTTTGACGGGTTAATCGAGTTTCATTTGCGAAACGGAACTTCATCAATACTTATATCCGGTACTACAGGAGAAGGGCCCACTATCACCAATGACGAGCTGGCGACAATGTTATCCCGAGCCAGAGCAATAGCCGGAGACGAATATCCCTTGATTGCGGGGACAGGCACTAATTCCACCCTCTCAACGATACAAAGGACAAAGCTTGCGGAAGAAAGCGGAGCCGATTTTGCCCTGATTGTAGGACCTTACTATAATAAACCGACACAGGAAGGATTTTACAGGCATTTTGAAGCTGTCGGCGAGGAAGTGGATATACCGATAATCATTTATAATGTCCCGGGCAGGACAGGCTCGAACATTTTGCCGGAAACGGTAGTTCGCCTCTTTGAACTAACCGGTATTGTAGGGATCAAAGAAGCTTCCGGTGACTTGAAGCAGATAGAAAAATTGTTGGACAGTAAGCCGCCGAATGAAGTAGTTCTATCCGGCGACGATGCGTTAACACTATCAATAATTGCACTGGGAGGAATCGGTGTTATCTCTGTAGTTGCAAATGAGATGCCTTCTGATATGGCTGAATTGGTAAGTTCTGCGCTCGCCGGAGATTTAGATCGAGCGCAAAATCTGAGAGAAAAGATGCTTCCTCTGATGGATGCAAACTTCATAGAGAGCAACCCTATTCCTGTTAAATACGCGCTCTCTAAGATGGGAATGATCGCCGAAACATACAGACTTCCTATGCTTTCATTAGAAAAAAACAGCAAAGATAAAATGGATGAAATTCTCAAATCGTCAGGACTTATTTAATATGACAGGTGATCTCAGGGAAAAGATCGAACATCTTTCAAAGTTGAAATCTTCAGATTATCCCCAAGATGCGATTGATACTTTTATAGAATTCAGGGATCTGCTCGGACAAGGAAAAATCCGCGCGGCAGAACCTATTAATGGTGAATGGAAAGTCAATATCTGGGTAAAAAAAGGGATATTATTAGGATTCAGCCTTGGAAAATTAATTGACTATTCTCTGAACAAGAGTTTTCGCTATTTTGACAAAGATACTTACCCCTTAAAAAATATATCAGTTGACGACGAAATCCGCATAGTTCCGGGGGGAACCTCAATCAGGGAAGGTGCCTATGTTGCAAAAGGGGTCGTTATTATGCCTCCCGCATATGTGAACGTCGGCGCTTACGTTGATGAAGATACGATGATA
Organism: Candidatus Neomarinimicrobiota bacterium; assembly: GCA_022573815.1. NCBI lineage: Bacteria > Pseudomonadati > Fidelibacterota > Fidelibacterota bacterium. The sequence goes on along the minus strand of JACZTG010000009.1, from coordinate 50,161 downwards.
GATTCGCACGCTCTTGTGGGCTCATGCGCTCAGGTAGGAATGAACGTCCATATCAGCGCGGCCACACAGGTCGGAGGCGTACTTGAGCCTGTCGGCAGTTTGCCTGTTATAATTGAGGATAACGTCCTTCTCGGCGGAAACACTGGAATCTACGAGGGTACCATAGTTCGCTCGGGCGCTGTTATTGCCTCAGGAACAATACTGACTTCAGGTACGAAAATATACGACCTTGTGAACGAAAACGTTATTTCACTGAATGCGGAAGGTATAATTGAAATTCCGAAAAACGCTGTCGTTGTTCCGGGAACACGCAGGAAAGATGGAAAATTCGCAGAGAAACATGATATTTCAATATACTCTCCCGTCATTATAAAATATCGCGATGAGAAAACTAATAGCAGTACAAACTTGGAAGAGCTGTTGAGATAAAGTTAATTATCGCTCAAGCAGAACCAAGCCGGGCAAGCGCGACAGCGAAAAAGGATTTTTCATCCGTCAGCCATTCCGCTATCTCCATCCCGGCGGAATTAAGCAGTGACTCAACTTTTTCACGGGTGTATTTTCTACTGATCTCGGTACAGATTTTTTCGCCTGTTGACAGATTCACTTTCAGGTCAATTCCCTGAAGATTTATTTCTTGCTCCACCAATGACACAAGATACATCTCGATTCTTCCCTCATCCGAATTGTATATAGCTTCATGCTCAAACAGGTTTGGATTAAAATCACCGTTTAATTTTTTATTAATGACCGATAGTATATTTTTGTTAAACTCAGCGGTAACAGCTTGCGAGTCATTATATGCGGCGTGCAATATATTTTCGTCTTTTATCAAATCCACACCAAGTAAAAACAGGTCGTCATCACCCATTTTATCCGCAACTCTGCCGAGGAATTTTTCGCTTTCTATCTGACTCATATTTCCTATTGTAGAACCCAGAAAAATATAGAGAGTGGGGAAAAAACCTAATCCCTCAAATCTGAATTCCTTAGTGAAATCACCTACGTAACCTCGAACCGTTGACTGCGGATACTTCTCTTGAAATCCGGTCGCGCTTTGACCAAGAAATTCTTCGTTTATATCAAATAAGCCTATCCCCTTTAATAACCCTTTCCTCTCCATCTCATCGAGCAATATTTGTGTTTTGGTAGCAGAGCCGCTCCCAAGCTCGAATAGCGCTTCGGGACGATACTTCTCTATGAGATTTTCAGATTCAGAGCGAAGTATTGCTGTCTCTGTCCTTGTAGGATAATACTCAGGCAGCCTTGTAATATCGTCAAAGAGTTGCGAGCCTCTTTCATCGTAAAAATATTTCGGATTCAGCATCTTCGGGATTGAGGTGAGACCGTTCTTGACCTCTCTCCACATATCGTCAAACGGGTCTGAAACAACTAAACGTTCTATTAAGTTAACAGATAGACTCATTTCAAATCACTCAATTTTGGTTCTTCTCCAAGTATAATTTCAATCATACTGTTTTCGGGGACCGTTTTCCAGCCGGTATCGTCGTCAAGCGCCTCAGACGCGATAAAAACCCCATTTGGGAAATTTTTATGCGACGAATTATAATATAACGAATTACACGCACCTTTTATTTCGTGACGAATAAACGTAAGATTTTCTCCATCGGAAATTCCAATGTTCAGATTTGAAGTAAAATCAGAATCAGAACTATAATCCTTTAGCCATTCAAGCGTTTTTAATAATGCCTCCCGTACCGGTGACTCACTTTCTTGAACATCTGATAATTTCCACATAAAAACAGAGAATATAATTGCGCTGTCCGTTCTATTCGGTATCCTGTTGAAGTAATCCTCAGGAAGGTCGTTTTCCATCTTTCGTCTGAACTTATCATAAACTTTGATAAACCCGTTGTGAACAAACATATACTTTCCGGAAGCATACGGTTGAACGGCGGATAGTTCATTTGGAAATGGCGGCGTTGCATTTCTGACGGCGGCAATAATGACACTTGAGGTTACCGCTTTTGCGATAGTGGGAAAACGATTATCTGACCACAAAGGCAATAAAGTTGCGTATTGTGCGGGATTGCTCTCTACCTTTCGATTATACCAGCCGCATCCGAACCCATCAAGATTCACGTTACCCGATAGCAGCTCTTTGGAGGCATAACTTTGAACAATTAGGTTATGAGGAAATTTCAGCACTAAATCCTCTAACTTTATTTCTTCTCCCATATATGCCGCTATTCTGCACATATCAAGTTTTATCCGAATCCATAGCGCATCTGAATCCTGAAAACAGCTGCCTCCGCTGGGGATAATCCCAATTTCTGAATGATGCTCTTGCCACTTTTGTCGAAGTAGCCCATGACGCTCCCCTGAGTACCTTATATTCTTCTCCAAAATTAACTGCCGAATACTCTTCATACGGAAATGCTTCAAATCCATCGTAAGGAAGAAACGAAGATGACGTCCATTCGTACACATCGCCTAACATTTGATGACATCCTGACGGAGAGGTTGAATTTTCATAGCTGCCTACGGGAGCAGGACACCATCTTTCTTTACCGATATTTGCTTTATCGTTGTCAGGCTCCTCTTCTCCCCAGGGGTAAGAATATGTTTCGCCGGAATCCGGATTCCAACAGCAGGCTTTTTCCCACTCCTGTTCTGTGGGAAGTCTCTTCCCCTCGAAATTGGCAAACGCTTCAGCTTCGAAGTAGGACACGTGAATTACAGGTTCCCTCGGGGGAATTTTCATTACTTTATCGAATACTCTCCTGAACCATGTCCCGTTTTCCATATACCAGTATAATGGAGATTCGGCATTCTCTTCAGATTTCCATTTCATACCTTTCTCCGACCAGAATTCCTCCCGGTTGTAACCGTCGCTTTCAATAAAATTCAGATACCGTTCGTTCGTTACGGGCGTGGAATCCATAAGAAATTCATCTAAATAAGTTTCATGAGCCGGAAGTTCATTATCGTAAGCGAAATGAGGATTATCCGTCCCCAAAACGAAATCACCCGCCGGAATCAACAGCATTCTTTCTACCAATGCTGTTTCGTTCTGTGGCTTAGGCTTGGGACATTCAAAAGGCGGCGAATCGAACAGCGCAAGCGATTGCAAGATAGTCTCCTGATGCTGATATTCGTGCTGAATCGCCAAGTCGAAGACATAGCCATTCTTGAGCAATCTATCATCACCGTCAAGCGTCGCGCTGTCAAGAAAATCGAATACTTTTTTTCTGGTATAAGACATATACTCCAGAGATTCTGTAAACGATGGCAGTGTCAGCTCTTCTCTGATCTTTCTCGGAGTTTTTATGGCGTTGTAATCATCATCTGGCAGAATACTTTTTTCATCCAAGCCTGCGGCATTTTTCAATATCCATATTTCTTCAAATTTGGCAATATGCGCCAGGTCCCAGATGATTGGGCCCATAAACGGTTTTGGCGGGTTAAAGAGAAAACTCTCGGGTATTTGCTCCACTAACTCAAGAGTCTCACTTCTTACTTTTTCCAGATCACCGAACAGAGTGTCTTTAGTTCTAATGTTCAATTCGATTTCACTAAGTTAAAAAAATACAATTGAGGCAAAACTTGTGGGTTTTGAGAATTAAATGCAACTGCTTTTCGAAATTTATCTCTTATTTTTCTATAATCTGACATTATATTGTCTGTTATTATCTATACATCGCTGTTTTCTTGCGCAGTTTATGTTATAAAGATTGTGAAAACTGTCATTCGGCTAACAGTTTTTGACGAAAATTGTACTCCTTTTGCCTTGACAAACAGGGAGTGAAAATTTATATTATGCAGTTATATGAAAATAAATATTGCAAATATTGACGACGGTTTAAATCGACTTGAGCTGAGTGAGCCATCACGGGAATTGTCCTTATTGGATCATGGCCATCTCAAGGGCGATATTCGGGTCAAATTGGTTATAGACAAAAGATTGGATGATCTGAATCTGAAGGCAAAAGTTGTCTCTTCAGCAGAGTTAGTGTGTGACCGTTGTCTGATAAAATTCGAAAAGGAATTAGTCTCCAATTTTAAGGTTTACTATTCATCCAAATATTCTGAATCAGAAGAACAGAATACACGCCGTCTGAGTCTTAACAATCCGGTTATTAATCTATTAAACGATGTGCGTTCTTCTCTTGTTCTTTCACTGCCGATAAAACTTCTCTGCGAAGAAAATTGTAAAGGTCTTTGTCCCAATTGCGGAGTAAACCGGAATCAACAGGAATGTGAATGCCCCACGCAGCAGATTGACAGCAGATGGGAAACACTTAAAAGTTTTCAAGTAACAGAATCATAATTAGAAAATAATAAGGATAAAATTTTGGCTTTACCTAAAAGAAAAATATCAAAAACACGAAGAGATAAAAGACGTACGCATTATAAGGCTATAGCTTCTACCTTAATTACATGCTCAAAATGCCTTCAGCCCAAATTAGCGCACAGGATTTGTCCTAATTGCGGGTATTACAACGGTAGATCTGTTATAGCTGCTTCAGAGTAAATTGCCGGTACATTTCCTTTACGGAAAAATAGATTGAAGATAAGAATCGCCATAGATGCAATGGGTGGAGATTATGCTCCTTCTGAAACTGTTAAAGGAGCTATATTAGCTGCCCGGGAATACGAGGATGAAATAACTCTTGTTCTCATCGGCGACGAAGATGCCATAAACGAAAATTTAGCTTTGGAAAAATCAAAATACCCGAAGATCGACATCATTCACACATCAGAAAGTATCGAGATGCACGAATCTCCAACGAAAGCTCTGAAGTCCAAACCAAATTCATCTATTTCGATCGGCGCGGATCTCCAGAAGTCAGGCGAAATTGACGCCTTTGTAAGTGTAGGTAATACCGGCGCGGTATATGCCTCAACACTTATGAAACTCGGAAGAATTAAAGGCGTTCGGCGGCCGACCATTGGCACTATCATGCCGGCTGAAAATAAAGGAACCGCTATCTTTGACATTGGCGCCAATCCCAATTGCCGCCCCCTTGACCTTCTCCAATTCGCCATAATGGGAAGCATTTACGTTGAACATATCTTCGGATGGAAAAATCCTAAAGTAGGACTCCTGAATATCGGTGAAGAAAAATCTAAAGGAAACGATCTATCTCTTGAGTCTTATAAAATTCTAAAAGATAATCTACCGAATTTTTATGGAAATGTTGAAGGTGGGGACATTCTGAAAGGGAAAGTAGAAGTGGTCGTTTGTGACGGATTCGTGGGGAATATTATTCTTAAGTTTGCAGAGTCCTTCTACCAATTGCTCAAATTAAAAATTAAGCAGAATTTAAATAACAGGCCGTTTGCCAAGCTGGGAGCCCTTATGATGATGCCCGCACTCAAAGGATTAAGAAAGGACCTAGATTATCAGGAATACGGCGGAGTACCGCTTCTCGGAGCAAATGGCGTATCAATAATCGGACACGGTCATTCGTCCCGAATCGCCATTAAAAACGCTATACGAGTCGCCCGAAAAACGGTAAAGGAAAAGATTAACGAACATATTGCTCAAAAGATTGAACAATCTAACATCGCACAAGCTCAAACAACAAGGGAGACAGTTTAAATGAGTTATCAATCCCAAGTTCCCACTATGGCTAAAATCAGTGGAGTCGGTCATTATTCTCCTGAAGGGATACTTACAAATAAAGACCTCGAAAAATTGGTCGATACCAATGATGAGTGGATAGTTTCCCGCACGGGAATATCCGAAAGACGAATTGCCGCTGAAGGGGAATTCACTTCGCATATGTCTGTAAAAGCTGTAAATGAATTATTGGAAACTACCGATACCGACCCAAACGAAATTGACGTTATTATCGTCGGTACTGTTACCCCTGACAGGCTGTTTCCGGCTACCGCTTGTTTGATCCAGGAAGAAATCGGAGCCAATAACTGCTGGGGCTTTGACCTTTCAGCTGCTTGCTCCGGATTTGTATTCGGATTGAACACTGCAAGTCGATTTGTTGAATCGGGCGCTTATAAAAAAGTAATAGTAGTCGGCGCTGACAAAATGAGCAGCATAATGAATTATAATGATCGAAATACCTGCATCTTATTCGGTGACGGCGCCGGTGCGGTTCTCGTTGAGCCATCCGATGAAGAAGGGATTGGTATTATCGATTCTATCAGCACAGTTGACGGCTCAGGCGCGCCTAACTTATATATGGAAGCCGGAGGAAGCGAACGGCCGGCTACCCATGAAACCGTTGATAACGCTGAGCATTACCTCTATCAAGACGGTAAAAAAGTCTATATACACGCTGTTAAGGGAATGGCGGAAATCTCCGAAGAAATACTAAACCGGAATGGAGTAAACGGAGACGAATTAGACGTGTTTATTCCCCATCAAGCTAACAAACGAATCATCGATTCTACCGCAAAACGACTGAATATTGACAGTTCAAAAGTTGTAATTAACATTAATAAGCTCGGCAATACAACGGCAGCCACAATACCTTTGGGTATCTACGATGCTGTTCAGGACGGCAGATTGAAAAAAGGTTCTCTGGCTGTGCTCACAGCATTCGGAGCGGGTTACACTGCCGGGAGCACTCTTATTAGGTGGGCGTATTAGATTTGTATTTTCCCTCCGGAAAAACAGCGTTCATATTCCCCGGTCAGGCATCTCAGTATGTTGGAATGGGAAGCGATCTTTACGATGAATTTGAATCTGTAAAATCTATCTACTCCGAAGCTTCCCATATATTGGGATTTGATCTTGCGGAGGTTTCTTTTAACGGTCCGATTGAAAAATTGACTCAAACTTCCCTTACGCAGCCGGCGATCTTCGTTCACAGTTACTCCGTTACCGCCTTACTCTCTGAAAGAGGATTAAAGCCCTCTTACGCAGCCGGTCACAGCCTTGGAGAATTTTCTGCTTATGCGGCAGCCGGTGCAATGAATTTCAACGATGTTTTGAGGATCGTTAAAGTACGCGCTGAAGCGATGCAAAAAGCATGCGAACTTAATCCCGGAACGATGGCGGCTATAATCGGTATCGGATTTGAACCTCTTGAAAAAATATGCATTGAGGTCAGCCGAAGCGGCGTGGTGAAGATCGCAAATTTAAATTCTCCCGGCCAGTTAGTAGTCTCCGGCGATGTTGAATCTGTTCATAAGTCAATGGAGCTCGCTAAAGAGCAAGGCGCAAAGATTGTAAAGGAACTAAACGTCGGCGGAGCGTTTCATTCTCCATTGATGGAGTCCGCGGTGGAAGAGATCTCGGAGGAATTGAAGTCTATCTCAATCTCCTCCCCGTCATTTCCTGTTTACACTAACGTATCGGCGTCTCCGCTCACCCAGCCTAAAGAGATCAGGGACTCTCTGCTGAAACAAATTACGAGCCCGGTACAATGGTATCCCCTGGTACAAAATATGGTAAGCGACGGCGCAACGGATTTTGTGGAGATCGGACCCGGAAAAGTATTGCAAGGTCTGATGAAACGGATAAACAAAGAGATTAATTCCTCAGGCATTGATACATTAAAAGATTTAACGGGAATTTTTGAATTAGATGAATCTTCTTAAAGGTAAAACGGCGGTTATTACGGGAGCTTCAAGGGGTATCGGGAAAGCTATCGCCTTTCGGTACGCTCAAGAGGGCGCAAACCTTTTCATCTCCGCAACAAATGATAAACTGTTGGCAGAGGTAAAAACCAAATTGGAAAACATCGGCTGTGATGTTGAATGGAAAGTCTGTGATGTTTCCGATTACGAATCCGTCAGCGACCTTATAAAACTCGCTGTTGATACATTCGGCACTATAGATATACTTGTGAATAACGCCGGTATCGCAAGAGACAATTTAATTATGGCTCTTAAGGAAAAAGATTGGGATGATGTCATTGACACTAACCTTAAAGGCACTTTTAACGGAATGAAAGCCGTAACGCGCACTATGCTCAAAGCTAAAACGGGCTGCATTATAAATATGACTTCGGTGATCGGAATCTCCGGTAACGCCGGACAGGCAAACTATTCGGCTTCTAAAGCGGGAATAATTGGATTGACCAAATCCGCAGCAAAAGAACTAGCTTCCAGAAATATACGCGTAAACGCAATCGCTCCCGGATTTATCGAGACTGATATGACAGATTCAATCACGGACGCCGCGAGAGATTCTTTTTTTAAAAACATACCCTTAGCCCGAGCTGGAACGGCGGAAGACGTAGCGAATCTGGCTCTTTTTCTCGCTTCGGAGGAATCAAATTATATCACCGGTCAAGTAATAAATGTTGACGGTGGTTTACTAATGTAATAATATTAAGACCTAATAATAAGGAGGAACTGAAATATGTCCAATGCAGAAAAAGTTAAAGAGATTATCGCCAAGGAGCTTGAAATTGAGGCAGAAGAAGTTATTGACGGCGCTTCATTGATTGACGACTTAGGCGCTGATTCTCTATCAGTTATGGAGCTGATGATCGCGTTTGATGATGAGTTCGGCGTTGAAGTGCCTGAAGAAGATTATGAAAAACTCATCACCGTTGGCGATCTCGTAAATTATATTGATTCAAATAAATAACACACAAATCCAACACTGTTTACTCTCAACTAATGCTATGATCTCTTTATGAGTAGAAGAGTAGTCATAACAGGCATGGGCGCTGTTACTCCCATCGGAAAAACAGTTGCCGAATTTTGGAATTCCCTCAAAAACGGCAAGGGTGGGATTGGTCCTATAACCCGATTTGATACAACCGATTACAAATGTAAAATTGCCGGAGAGATAGATGATTTCGAGCCCGAAAAATTAATTGAGAAGAAAGAAATACGCAAAATGGATTTGTTTACTCAATACGGTATTTATGCTGCCGAAATGGCTATCGAAGATTCAGGTTTGCACGATACGAATATAGACAAAGAGCGCGTCGGTGTTATTGTGGGTGCAGGAATAGGGGGACTCACTACGTGGGAAACTCAGCTCGAACGGTTGCTCGATAAGAGCGCGAAAATGGTAAGTCCATATTTCATACCTATGCTCATTTCCGACATCACTCCCGGAAGGATTGCGATAATTCACGGCTTTAAAGGACCCAACTATTCTGTGACCTCAGCCTGCTCTACATCCAATCATGCTCTTGGAGATTCTCTTCACGAGATTCAAAGAGGATCCGCCGATGTTATGATAACCGGTGGTTCAGAAGCGGTTATAGTCAGAATGGCGGTTGCCGGCTTTATGAATATGCAAGCCATGTCCACTCGCAACGACGAACCGGAAAGAGCTTCAAGACCATTCGAATTGGATCGTGATGGATTCGTTATCAGCGAAGGAGGCGGAATTCTCGTTCTTGAGGAACTTGAACACGCGAAAGCGCGTGACGCTCATATTTATGGAGAAATACTTGGAGTTGGAAACACAGCAGACGCATATCACATCACAGCGCCTGCTCCGGGTGGCGAAGGAGCTGTCAGGGCTATCAATATCGCATTGAAGGACTCGGGGTTAGAACCCGAAGATGTTGATTACGTCAACGCTCATGGAACATCCACACAGTTTAACGACAAAAACGAAACCGCCGCTATTAAAACAGTATTCGGAGATCATGCATACAAGCTCTCAGTCAGCTCGACCAAATCAATGACAGGTCATCTGCTCGGTGCGGCTGGAGCAATAGAAGCGATAGCCTGTATCATGGCAATTAACGAGGGTATTATCCCACCCACAATCAATTACGACAACCCCGATCCGGAGTGCGACCTGGATTATACGCCTAACAATGCCGTATCAAAAGATATTGATGTGGCAATAAGCAATACATTTGGTTTCGGGGGTCACAATTCCGTAGCCGTATTCAAAAAATATACAGAGTAAGTTTATTCGCTTTTGAAAAGACTATTCGATTTATTCAGCAGAAATCGCAAAACAAAAAAACCCGTCGACCCGCTTGCTGATTTAGATATTAATTCTCTTTATAAAATTCTCAATTACAAATTCAGAGATGAATCGTTAATAAGAGAAGCTTTGACGCACCGGTCATTCAGTGTCGCAGAAAACTATCCGTCGAATCAGAGAATGGAATTTCTTGGCGATGCTGTTATAGAACTCGTGAGTTCACATATCTTGTATGAAAACTTCCCCGATAAAGAGGAAGGCCCGTTGACAGAGGCGAGATCAGCTCTTGTTAAAGGGAGCAACCTGGCGAAATTGGCTCAAAAATTAGGATTAAGTAAATTTCTGCTCCTGAGCTCTGACGAAAAATTACGTGACGGCGGGAGCAACCCTTCCATATTAGCAGATTTATACGAAGCGATCTCCGGCGCAATATATCTTGACGGAGGCTACAAATCCGCGGAAAAATTTATCGAGAAAACGCTGCTCATTGATCTTGGTTCAGCCTTTGATGACGCAAAAACAACTAACTATAAAAGCCGACTCCTGGAATATCTTCAGGCGAATGCGCTGGGAAACGTAAAATACAAAGTTGTGGGGCAATCAGGCCCCGATCATGCGAAGGTGTTTGACGTGGAAGTAGTTTTAAACGATGAGCCTCTCGGCAGAGGAACGGGGAAAAGACTCAAAGAGGCTGAGCAAAATGCCGCGGAGAAAGCGCTTCAACATATTGATAGCTTAAATAAAAAATCCGCTGTTAAGGCGGATTCAGAATAATTCAGATAAGGATAATTATTTCTAATTATTTTCTTTACCGATGCTGTTGAGCGCATTTAGTTTATCGCGTAATTTCGCTGCCAATTCATAATTTTCCACATCAATTGCCTTATCTAATTCCTCTTGAAGTAAAGTTCCTTTAGACGCCTCGGCAGAGCCAAAATGAAACTCCTCTATCTCCTCCTGGTCAGCCAAAATCACACCCGCTTCTTTCATCACTTTCTTATTGACAAATACCGGCGCGTTCATTCTTAATGCCAAGGCTATGGCATCGCTGGGTCTGGAATCAATCTCCCGTTCACCAAATTGAAACGATTCAGTGTAAATCTTAGCGTAAAAGGTTCCTTCCACCAGTTTATTGATAACTATCTCTTTTACCTCGACTTCCAATGTCACAAGCAAATTACTGAGAAGATCATGCGTCATTGGGCGGGGCATTTCAATCCCCTCTATCGCCAATGCGATAGCCTGTGCTTCGAAAGCGCCTACAATAACCGGTAACTGCCGTTCGCCGTTGACTTCCTTAAGAATTACGGCATATCCTTTGCTTGGGGGATAGAACGAGATTTTTGCTATTTCAACCTTTAATGAATCCATAAAATCCTATTTTTTCTATTGAGAATAATGAGGTATCCGAATTTATCTGCATTTTCGCGCCTCTCTCAATGTCGGGGTCAAAGTTATTTGGAACGAATATGCAAGTCAAGCTCTTTTGAGTCCTCATACGGTTAATTCTTTTTTTAAGTCAGAAATTATATCTACCGGCTCGGGATCAACTTCGTTCAAAAGAGCCAGATAATAACTTATAAAATCACCCATATTCACAAATGTGAAAAACTGTGTTATCAGGCTCTCTCCTGTGAGCGTAATCTGCACCGGCTCAATACCTTTTTCCTTTATCAATCGACTCGTAATTTCAAATCTTTTATTAATTCGCTCGTGATACATATCAGTAGAAATAAATACGGGAAGTACCGCTACATCCTTCTGCCCTTTTAGATGCCAACCCATTATTTCGTTATGATTCATTTCGGGCAGTTCACTTGAATACGCCAATACCTTAGCGTTTTCCTGAAGCTGGTTTGCCCATCTCCTGCCGATAACGCTAAACGCACCGGAAGAAACATATATAACGGGTAATTTTCCTTTTAATTTCTTTGCGGTTTCAAGGGCAATATTCGTCTCTTCTGATTCGAGATTTCCATATACTTTCACCATATCGTCAAGGTGGCCGGCTGCATCTTCAATCTCCGGACTTTTATCCGAAATTATCCCATTAGAACCGAATATGACAAGCCAGGGAATAGCGGCGTACGCAATCGCCCCACGTGGAGGAAGCCCCTTGGGAATTTTGAGATAAGGGAGATTGTCACTGAGAGCCAACTCCTCTAACTTTCCTCCCGTCGTGGAACAGATAATTTGGCACTTTTTCTCACGGGCGTCTTTATAAGCCGAGAGTGTTTCTTCCGTATTGCCCGAATAACTTGAAATTATAACCAGCGTGGATTGGTCTGCCCATCCCGGAAGTCGGTAATTTCTGACTACCGTTATGGGAATGGAACATTCACTTTCAACTAATGAACCCACCACATCTCCGCCTATTGCCGAGCCGCCCATCCCGGCAAAAAGTATGTTTGACACATTTTCTTTGTCGAATAAAAAATTCAGTTCTTTGGCAATCTTCGCCGCATCCCTCATCTGGTTTGGCAAATCGGATATGACGCCATAAATATCTGACTTATCATAATCATTTTTCAATTTCAAAATATCCGGGGAACCGTTGCTCATTAACTCTCCCTACTTTCTACCATACCAGTTATCTCCACCAAATTCTTTCTGGCGTCTACATCTATAAACTCTAAATTTGATAATGCGATTGCGATACTTTTTTCGATCAGCTTCCGCGTGAGATCGAACACGCCAATCTCCTGAAATATTTCTCCTACTCTAATCAAATCCACTCTCAATATATCCTCTTTATTCAATATCGCGGACAACTCCTTATTCTGCTCAGTATTAGCTAATTTAAGCGCATTAATAAGAAGAAATGTTTTCTTTCCTTTAACTAAATCGCTGCCGAGACTTTTGCCCATTTTGGATTTAGTGGATGTTATTTCGAGATAGTCGTCCTGAAGTTGAAAAGCGTTGCCGAGTTCCAAGCCAAATGCTTTGAACTTCTCCACATCATCCGTTTCAGCGCCTCCGATTATTGCGCCAATTCCGGCAGCCATAGCTATCATCATCCCGGTTTTTTTCTCTATCATCTCCATATATTCCAAATTGGAAACTTCCTCTTTTTGCTCCAGCTCTATGTCTAATGCCTGTCCCTCGCATACGCCTAAAATGCCGTCGTTAAAGACATTTACGATACTCTTAATTTTATCGCCCTTCGTCCGCATAAGGGACTGATATGCCAGTACCAGTATCGCGTCTCCCGCTAAAATGGCGGCGGATGAATTCCACTTCTTATGAACCGTTTCTCTTCCCCGGCGCAAGGTATCTTTATCCATAATATCATCGTGCACAAGAGTAAAAGTATGGAGAAGTTCAACCGCAACAGCGGCATCAATCGCATCTTCAGGGTTGCCTCCTGCCGCTTCGCAGGCAGCCAACACTATAACCGGTCTAAGTCGTTTCCCGCCTCCCCCTACGGCGTGCCTTACCGGATCGTATAGAGATGAAGGACGCGAAGATTTTGCGATAATGGCAATTTTATCCTCCACGACATTCTTATAGTTATTCAGAGTTTCGTTATTACTGTAATCCATTATCCTTTCGCTTGGTTTCTCCGGTCAATCCAGTTCAATTTCGCCGAACTCCTGAAGTTTTCCTATGACTTCCGCTTTAATTTCCTCAAGACGCTCCTGAGATTTCGCCTCGAACCGAACTACTATTACAGGCTGAGTATTGGATGCCCGTACTAATCCCCAACCGTCTCCAAACATTATCCTGACGCCGTCAACCGTCGTACATTCGTAATTCTTTGTGAAATATTCTACCGCTTTTTGCGCAATCTCAAACTTAGCCTTATCGTCCTTAGTGTTCAACCTCATTTCAGGAGTTGAGTAATACTTTGGAAGTTTTGCCATCATCTCTGAAAGCGATTCTTCCCTTTCGGACATAAATCGAGCAAGCCTGGCAGTCACGTAAAGCGCATCATCGTAACCGTAATGCTCATCGCCGAAAAATATATGACCGCTCATTTCGCCTGCAAAGCCCTCATCCAACTCCCTCAATTTTTCCTTGATAAGAGAATGACCGGTCCTGTACATAAGCGGCGTACCGCCCAGTTCCTCAATCCTCTCGGGAAGCGCTTGAGAGCATTTTACATCAAAAATTATCGTCCTGTTTCCTTTCGAGAGAATTTCTTCGGAGAAAAGAGCCATCAGATAATCCGCCCAGACTATCTCACCTTTGTTATCCACCACACCTATCCTGTCCATATCGCCGTCAAATGCCACACCAAAATCGTAGTTCCCCTTTTTCACCGTCTCGATCAACTTCGTGATATATTTCTCTATCGTAGGGTCAGGATGATGGTTTGGGAAAGTTCCGTCCGGCTCGGTAAACAGCTCGTCCACTTCGCACCCGATTGCTCGCAGGACTTCAGGCGCCACAAGCCCGCCTGCGCCGTTCCCGCAGTCAGTTATGATTTTTATTTTCTTTTTCAGTTTGATTTTTCCTATAATATCTCTGCGGTAATCCTCTGTGATGTCAGCCTCTTCCACCGTTCCCTCACCCGAATCAAAATCATCATCATCAATAATTTTTTTTATTGCCATAATTCCTTCGCCATAAACAGCGCCGGTGGAAAGAGTCATCTTAAAGCCGTTGAATTCCGGCGGATTATGGCTGCCGGTAATCTGAACAGCGCCTTTGAGATTCAATCGAAATATACTGAAATAACTTACAGGCGTTGGAATTATTCCGATATCCACCACATTCACACCTGTAGAAATAACGCCTTTGGCGAACGCTTTTTTCAGTTGTTTGGTGGTAAGGCGAACATCTCCGCCAAGGCTGATTTTATCCACCCCTTTTCTTTGGACATAAGTGCCGAAACCCTTACCAAGAATTTCAACTACGTCGTCGGGAAAATCCTTTTCCACGACGCCTCTTATATCGTACTCCCTGAAAATAAAAGGATTAATTTCCATTTTTATCGTCTTCCTTAAATTAAATCGTCAATTTTCCTAATAATACCTGCCTTGACGCACCCGTTACATTGGGAACGTTTGAATCAGCTCCTGCAACAAATTCGTTCGCAAGAATGGCAAATGCAACAGCCTCTTTCGCATCGGATTCAATACCATATTCGTCTATCATTTTTACTTTCATAGGCGAAAATAGATTACCCAAATGTTCCATAAGAACAGGGTTGGATGTTCCTCCGCCGCTTGCGATAACTTCCGTAATTCCATTTTCACCGCTCGCATATTCATCGAAATTAAATTTTATGGACTCAGCGCTGAACCGGGTCAGCGTCGCTATAAAATCAAGTTTGCTTGCTTCAGATTTGATTTCGAATTTTACTATCAGCGAATTAAAATAATCCTCTCCGAAATCCTCTCTGCCTGTGGATTTTGGAGGCGGCTTACTTATATAGGGATGATCCATTAGCTCTGAAAGCCAATTGCTGTTTACCTCTCCGGCAGCAGAATATTTTCCGTCCCCGTCAAGCCGTTGAGCGCCCCTCGATATGGATTCAGCCGCTAAATCCATAAGCATATTAGCCGGTCCTGTATCCCATGCGTTAATATCATCAAGGCTATTGCATGGCGATGGTATGGTAGTGAAATTGGCTATGCCTCCTAAATTCAGCAGTAACTTTCCTCCGTCTTTCCCAAAAAGAATATAATCCACGTATGGAACAAGCGGCGCTCCGTTACCACCCGCCGCTATGTCCCTGACTCTGAAATCCGCTACCACCGGAACTCCGAAGGTTTCCGCTAACACCGCCGCTTCACCTACCTGAAGACTCGAATGTCCGTCCGCGTGATATATCGTCTGACCGTGAGAGCCGATCAGGTCCAGCTCCTTTGGCGGGATTCCCGATTCTGTCAACGCCTTCCCGAGTGAGTCAGAAAATTCTTTTCCAAGATCAAAGTTCAGCCGGCAAACAGCTTCGGCTCCTCCTTCGATCGAATTTTTAATTTGCTCACGCATATCGTTTTCGAAGGGATAGCTGTTGAAATACTTTATCTCCCATTTTGTATCTGTCCCGCTTCCCGATAGCTCGGTAATAGCAACATCCACGCCGTCCATTGATGTTCCGCTAATCAAGCCGGCAACGGTTAACTTATCGCGCTCCCAAAGATTGTTAAGCTGTTCTATCATGGAAGATTAACAGCGTTTCTTATTATTCCGTCCGCCTCTTCAAGCAGCTCCGACGCTTTTGAGCTATCAACAGAAGCGATTTGCATTACCAGCGCGGTTTTCAAATTCATATCCGCTTCTCGCAGAAGTGATTCCGCCGACTCATAGTTTAAACCTGTAATAGTCTCAAGTATTCTGCACGCCCTGTCAACAAGTTTGTTGTTCACCGCCTTTAAGTCCACCATCAGGTTTTTGTATACTTTACCCAATTTTATCATCGAAGTTGTGGTGACCATATTCAAGACCAGCTTGGTGGCGGTGCCCGCTTTCATACGGGTGGAGCCTGTGATAACCTCCGCTCCCACAATGAGCGTTATGATAACCTCCGCCGCTACATCGTCGGGATCAACAGCATTACAGGTAAGAAACACAGTTTTCGCTCCTAATTCTCTCGCTTTTTCAAGCGCACCAAGGACATAAGGCGTTCTTCCGCTTGTGGCAATACCGAATACAACATCTTTTTCAGTGATGTTTTTCGCCGCAATATCGGTTTTCCCGTCTTCGGGGTAATCTTCCGCTCCCTCGATTGAACGAACAAGAGCATCCATCCCGCCTGCGATAATTCCCTGCACCAATTCCGGTTCGGCAGAAAAAGTAGGAGGAATTTCCGTTGAGTCTAATATTCCGAGTCTGCCGCTCGTTCCCGCTCCCGCATAGATAAGCCGCCCTCCGCTGCGGAGAGATTCTACGACTAAATCCACTGCCTTTGCGATATTATCTTTTTCTTCGGCTACGGTGTCTGCGATGAGTTTATCTTCTGAATTTATCAGGTCTAATATTTCGGGCACGGACATAGCGTCAATGTTCATACTTTTTTGATTGCGAGTCTCTGTCGTCAAAGATGCCATTTTGCCGCTGTCAACAATCGTTTTTTTTCTTTCGGTCACTCAATTTCCAGATTGTACGGAGTAACTGACAGACGTTGATCATCCTGCAAGAGTAATAATAATTCTATTGCTTCCTGAAAATCTTCCGCTAAAGGTCCAAACGGCGCTATGGCGTCTTGAACCAACCTGTCGGACAGCGCGCTGAATGCCGCTCCTATCCGAAATCCGGAGCCTCCAAAAGAAGAGAGCGCCACAAACTTAGTCTCTTCTCTGGTAGAATTAATCATCTCAAGAGCCACGTCTTCCGCTTTCCTGATACCGCCGATTATATCAATTAAACCCAGCTCGAGGGCGTCTTCGCCTGTCCAGACCCGACCCATAGCGGCACTGTCAACCTCGGTCTTGCTGAGCCCCCGTCCCTCTGCAACCTTGTTCACAAAATCATCATAAAGCTCATTCAGCTGTCTTTGGAGAAGTTCTCTTTCATCATCTGTCCATTTCTTATTTTCAGAAAAAATGTCCGAATGTTTGCCGCGTTTTATCATTTCTTTGCTGATGCCTAATTTTTTATAAAGTCCTTTCAAGCTCGGTTTACCCATAAATATACCGATAGAACCGGTAAGGCTCATTTTTTCAGCAAGAATCGTATCCGCCGGCATGGCGAGATAATACGCTCCCGACGCCGCTATGTCGCCGAAGCTGACTATAAGCGGCTTCTCGCCTTTAGTCTTATGCATCTCACGCCAAATTATGTCTGAGCCAAGCGTAGTGCCGCCGCCGCTGTCGATTCGCAGTATTATGGCTTTCACATTTCGGTTATTCCTTAGCGATTTAATCATCCGCGCTATTGATTTTGCTCCAAGCACTTTTGATCCGCCCAATGGACTCTTTCGGCTTTCTCCTGTTCCGATTACGCCGCTGAGATGCAGAATCGCTACTATAGGTTTCCTATTCCATCTGCGAACAAGAAGTTTTTGTTTTTCGTAAGTTCGCCCGGTTATTTTAGAAAAGTTCTTAACGCGGAACAGTTCTTTGACTTTATCCTCTATCTCGTCTTCATAAGCAGTGCCGTCTATAAGCTTTGCGGTAACTGCTTCGCCGGTGGTATACGGACCCTCTTCCGCCGCCGAACTTATATCTTCCCTTGAAAGGTTTCTTCCATCGGCTATAACCGAATAAATGTTCTCCTGAAAATCATCGAGAATTGCGTTCAACTCTTCCCTTCTCGAAGAAGACATTGAATCAAGCGTTGTGGGCTCAACCGCACTTTTATATCTTCCCACTCTGATGAATTCCGCTTCAATGCCGATTTTTTCCAACATACTTTTATAGTGAGTCACTTGCGCTCTCAACCCTGCAAAGAAAAGGTATCCCGACGGATTCATATAAATTTTTTCGGCAACTGAGGCAACATATAACCCTTTCACCGTCATAATTTCCGCATATGCAATTATCTTTTTACCACTGCTTTTAAACCGCAAAAGCGCGTTTCTTATTTCTGCGGCGGTTGACATTCCCCCCGTAAATGCGCCAACATGCAGGATAATTCCGCCTATCTGTTTATCATCACGCGCTCTGTCAATGAGACGAACCCATTCCGATGTGGTTCTCGCTCCCCTGAAAAAGAAACTCGAGGTCGGCTCATCGGGAACAGTTCCCGAAAGTTTCAACTGTAAAAAACTTCCCTTCTGTTGCAGAGAAGTAGCTCTTCTTCTATTTCTCATCTCAAGCACAGAAACAGACGAAAGATAAGCGCCACTTTCGCTATAGCGGTTGCTGTTGCGAACAGCTATAGTGGGAAATCCAATCTCTATGCCGAATTCAAATCCACCGTCTTCGTCCAGCATACCGTTAATACTGAATCCTTTATCGGACCAGTATTCTAACCCGAACTGAAAAATCGTATTATTGCCCGAATCAAATTTGCTAATGTTCGCGTCGGCCGAGAGCGTAAGAAATTCTCCCAACGGTCGCAGTCCCAAACCAAGACGATATCTGCTTTCTAATATCCCTACTCCCGAACCGATTAATACGGGAACGCTGCTTCCTCTGACGTCAGTTGCAACTCCAGCCAGCGAAAGCCAGCTTGTGGGTCTGAAGTTCAATCCCGCAGTAAACAGACTCAATGCCGAATAGCTGGTGCTGTCTGAGCCGAACCGAGAGTAACCAAAACCGATTGAACTGTTCGGGCTATTGCTCAGCGCCAACGCAAAAGTGTGTTTTCTTCGGGATGTTGCGGCATCCAACCACTCAAGGGAATATCCGATATTTCCAAATGCGAAATAAACGCCCGTGTCGCTGAAGAAATTGTCCGACAGGTGCGATTGCGCAAAATTAAAATTTCGACCTTGATTAAAACCTAATCCGGCCGGATTCAGTGCGATTGACGATGCGCTGTTTGTAATCGCCACCGATTCAAAAGGCAGATTGAGCCCATCTATCAGTTGTGCGTGGCTGACGGAAGATAATGCAAAAAGAATCAACGAAATCGCTGAGCCTCTTATAAACTTATACAATCAATACTCCATGCGGGTTTTGGTGATGTAGCTTAATAAGTATCACGTAGATAATCAACTAATTTCAGAAGAAATATAGCTGCCTATATGAGCAGAATCCAAATTCTGATTGAGTTTCACCATCAATTTGGTTAACCTTACTCATAAGTTAAATCAGAATGAGAAGAAAATATTGTTAGAAATTTTGTTGGTGGGCATCGGCTTATTTTTGTCCGCTTTCTTTTCCATGGCGGAGACGGTATTTGTCACCGTGAATAAAATCCAACTCGAAGTTCAGCTTAAGAGAAAGATCAGAGGGGCTAAGTCCGCCGTTGGTTTTCTTGACAAACCGGAGTCTTTTTTAAGCACTACCCTTGTCGGCACTGATATGGCCAATATTCTAACAACTTCTTTCGCCACAGTTATCTTAATCGGATATATGCCGAGCTGGGCGGCGCTCATCGTCACAAGTATTGTCATACTCATATTCGGTGAAATACTTCCAAAGACTATCGGGAGGGAAACAGCCGGTGTAACCGTCACAAAAATCGCTCCGCTGCTGAAAGTTACCCAATTTATTTTATATCCTGTCATCGCTCTGATTCAATTGTTGGGGAAGTTCAGTTTTTTCCGCAAAGAAGGAGAAAGCGAGATTCAACAGGCATTTTCGAAAGATGATCTGCGAGTTCTTTTCTCTCATGTTGAAGAACAGGGCTATATGGAAGAGCGCGAAGGGAGGATTATTTCCAATCTGCTAAGTTTCAATGAGGTCACTGCCGGCGAAGCTATGATTCCGAGAACACAAATTGCCGCCATCCCTTCAGGCCTCTCCCGCTCGGAAATAATTGAGGAATTCAGCAAGACACATCACTCCAAATTGCTTGTTTACGAGGAAACTATCGATAAAATGATGGGTGTTATTCTTTTAAAAGACCTCTTCGATATGGCGACCGATAAACCTCCTAAAATTCGTACAGTTAAGTTTATACCCGAATCCAAACCCGCGGATGAAGTAATGGAAGAGATGCAGCAGGAAAAACAGAGCGTAGTAGTTGTCGTCGACGAATACGGCGGAACTGCCGGTATCCTTACCATTGAAGACATCGTGGAGGAAATTTTCGGAGAGATGGACTTCAGCCTTCAATCGGATTCCACACCTTACCGCAAACTCCCCAACGGAGACATAATAATTAACGGCGAAGCGGAGCTTGACCTTCTCAGAGAGGAACTCGGCATCGAATTCCCCAACGGTGAATATGAAACTTTAGCAGGACTCCTGACTTTCCATACCGGAAAAATTCCCGCTAAAGGAGACAAAGTTTTAATTGGTAATAAAGTCTATGAGATAATCAGAGTGACGCCGAGAGCTGTTAAAAAAGTAATCTTAAAAAAGAGCACTTAAGCGGAAACTTTCTCCGGCTGTTCTGCCCTACCTTCTGATAAACTCACCGGTTTTGCCATATAGCGGTGAAAGGCGTAGATAGCGCCGACGCCTGCTACGATTGAGAAGAGCGGATTCACGTTGAATCCCGCCGGAATATATCCCGCCACAACAGCCACTGCAGCTACGAGGACAGCATACGGCATTTGAGTTTTAACATGATCAATGTGATCCGCCCCTGATGCCATCGAGGACATTATAGTAGTATCTGAAATGGGTGAACAATGATCCCCAAAACACGCCCCTGAAAGAACAGCCGCTATCGTACCGAGAAATATGGACTCCAATAATGCGGCATCATAGCCCGCTTCTATGGGAAGGTGATAAGCCATAGGAATCACTATCGGTATGAGAATCGCCATAGTTCCCCATGATGTACCTGTTGAAAAGGCTATTAATGCAGCAACGATAAAAGTCATCGCAGGAAGGAAATGCGGCGAAAATAATCCTCGCGTAAGATATAGAACGTAGTCCGCAGTTGAAAGGTCTGCCGCGATAGCGCCCAGTGACCATGCCAGGACGAGTATGACCATAGCAAGAACCATTGACTTGAGTCCGTTCAGATAGGCGTCAACGGTCTCCTGAAGCGTTAGAATCCTCTGACCTAAACTCATCACGCCTGCTAAAAGAGAACCTCCAAACGCAGCCCACATCAGAACTGTGAAAGAGTCCGCCGCTCCTATGATTTGGTAGATTTTCATATCCCCGGCTGAATCGCCTAAAGCAGACTTTCCATTGAAATATAGCCCTGAGATCACCGTAAATATGACAAAACCTATCGGTATGAGCGCGTTATGCCATTTCTTGGGAATATCATCCGGTATTTCCAGTTCGCTCAGATCCCCTCCTGCTAATGGGGTGGCGCCGTCCCGAAGAACTTTACCTGTTGAGGCTGCGCGTTTTTCCGCTCTGAGCATAGGACCGAAATCTTTTTTCCGGATTGCGGTTATCAGTATTAGAGCAAGCATTAATATCGCGTAAAAGCTGTAAGGAATCGACTGAAGAAAAGTAATGTACGGATCTCTGTCCAAACCGATATTCTTGAACCCTTCTCCTATGAGTCCATTTTGAAACCCGATCCAGGTACTCACGAATGCTACCGACGCAATCGGCGCCGCAGTTGCATCCACGATGAAAGAAAGTTTTTCACGGGATATTCGTAATTTATCCGTAAAAGGACGCATTGTATTTCCCACAAGGAGGGTATTGGAGTAATCATCAAAGAAGATAAGCAGTCCCATCCCCAGCGTGGCAATCTGCCCGGACCGCGCGGTTTTAGCGTATTTCGAGATCTTTTCCACTACGCCGAACATACCGCCGTTTCGAGAAATAATTCCCACCATTCCGCCCAAACTCATGCTGAATAAGACTACCGCCACATGGTCTCTGTCTGCCAGAGCCGGCACGATATAATCATTGATAGTCAGAAGGAATCCCTTAAAAGGATTAAATCCCGAAAGGAATAACGCCCCTATCCAAACACCGGCGAACAGACTTATAAGAACTTCCCGAAATAATATCGCAAGCCCGATAGCGATGAGCGGCGGAGCGATGCTCAAAATACCGGGTAAAGTCGTGACACTTTTTCTGACGGCCGAGCCGTTGAACCAAACTTCAATGCTGTTGTCTCCGCTGTTCTGAAAAACAGCATTGTCTATGGAAAACTCACCGTGGGTAATCTGAAAAATTACCGGTTTTGTGAACTTACCGTCCTCGTCTTCCACCACGAATCCTTCCAGAGATAACTCTCCCGATGCAGCTCGGTCAATCTCACCGTACTCATCGACAACCTTCAGCGAAAATTCAAATTCTACGTTTGTTAATGTATAATCGGGAGCCTCAATTTGGAGATTTGATGCGCTGTCCTGAGCATTCACGACAGCGTTTACCGGAAACAAAATAACGAAAAATAATATAAGCAGTCTGATCAGCATAGCCAAACGTAAATGGTTGCTCAGATAAAGTCAAGTAAAACTAATAGTTAGCGGGTTTCTGCCGCCAAAATCGGTTTTCAATGCGCTATTTAACTTTTATTTTCATTTAGCGTCTTAAAGAAGTAAATTATTTTCAATCACAGTTACTGATTAGGATAAAACAGATTTTATGATTAAGAAACTGGACAGTTACATATTTACAAAATTCATAACTACGTTGGCTATGACCAGCGCGGCATTCCTCGTCATTTTCTTTATTGTGGATCTGGTTGAAAATCTGCGAAAAATCCTTGATTCAGACGCTCCGGCGAGTACCGCCGCTCTCTTCTCTCTGCTGAACCTTCCATGGCTGTTCAATATTTCGTTGCCTATTGCCGTATTATTGGCGTCGGTTATAACGTTCGCCACATTGGAGAAATACAACGAGCTCGTTTCAATCAAATCTGCCGGCGTGAGCCTCTATCGGCTTGTTGTTCCTATGATAATTTTAGGAATCGTGATCAGTATTTTTTCATTCTATTTCGGTGAAATTGTTGTTATAAAATCAAGCAGAAAACGATTTGACATCGCGAGAAAATATTCGCTTAAAGGGTCTAAACGAGAAGCTTTGAGGAAGTTTAATATAAATTTCCAGGAAGGAAAAAACAGAAACCTCTCAATCGGAGTATACAAATTCAAAGATATGAAAGGCGAGCGGATAAATATACAATATTTCAGAAACGAATCGCTTTTCCAACGGCTGGACGCAGCGGAAATGATATGGGATGAAGAAAAATCCAAATGGATTTTCATGAATGTAATTTTAAGAAGATTTGAGGGTGAAAAGGAAATTATCCTTTCGAGCGAGATGGTTGATACTATTGATATTCGCGTCACTCCAGCCAGTCTGAAAGAAGAAAACCGAAAACCCGAAGAAATGAGCTATTGGGAGCTTGGAAAATTCGTTAAGAATTTGGAAGCAAACGGAATTGAAGCCCGAAATTGGAAAATTAACCACATATTCAAGATTTCGTTGTCATTCACAAATTTTGTAATCATTCTGATCGGCATACCAATGGCTGTCGGCAGGGTAAACAGCGGTATAGCTTTCGGCGTCGGAATGGCTCTTCTTACCAGTTTCCTCTTTTACGGACTTATTAAATTCGGTCAGACTCTTGCCAAACAGGGAATTCTTGATCCGATGGTGGGGGTTTGGCTCGGCAATGGTATCTTTTTATTCCTATCAATTGTCTTGATAATAAAATCCAGGAAATAAATTTTGGGGCGGACTCTGCTTAATTGCCGAGCGCTGTCCACAATGACGCCGAAATTTCAAATCCTTTCGCATTCGAAGGTGTATAGCCTCCTCTTAACGCATAGGCGAAATCAAATCGCAGCCCGATAAACCTCATTCCGAATCCGAAACCGAATTCTTTTTTTTCTCTACCACCGGCGGCGATTCCAATTCTCACCGGGAAATTCGACTCTCCGAAGTATTCGAATCCAACTGCGAATTTCCCCACCTTACTGGCATATAACCTGTCGCTGAATCCTTGTTGATAATCAATAGCCACCAGTGTTTCATAAAAAGTAGTAGATGCTCCCATTCGAAATATTGTTGGCAGCCGGGTCGAAAAACTTTCGCTGAATTCGGTTCGTTCGTTTCCTCCTACAACCAGAGATTCAAAACCTTTTTTCGCTACCCGGTTGAGATTCAGGTTATCAATATTATAGAAATATCTAATCCGCTCATTGCTATCAGTCCACCTTATTCTGCTGTATAGATTATTTATAGCCGCACCTAAATGCCATTTACCAACGTCAAGGATCAGAAGACCAACATCCAAGGAACCTCCCCACCCACCGGCTGACGCCGTTACCAGGTATTCAGACTCACTGAATACTCCTGATGAATCGGTCAGAAGTCCCGCGTTGGATTCATCAATTCCGAAGTAGCTTATACCTCTGATAACTCTTGTCGTATAGCCAACGAGAATATTTCCGAATACTCCGCCGTTGGAAAATCCTATTTCAGCGGCAACAAGCGATTCACCCGCCGCATCAAGCTGATATTCTCTTCCGAGTTCATTCCCGTTAAAAAGTATTTCGAAAGGAGCCTTCGGGACCGTCAGCTCTCCAATCGCATAAACGTCCGTT
This sequence comes from Candidatus Neomarinimicrobiota bacterium, assembly GCA_022573815.1. NCBI lineage: Bacteria > Pseudomonadati > Fidelibacterota > Fidelibacterota bacterium. The sequence continues at coordinate 25,340 of JACZTG010000009.1, read as the reverse complement.
GAAATCGCCATATTATTCCATGATAGGTTTCCGAGAATAGGCTGCAAAGAGGAATCATAGAAGAATGTGAGCCCGTTTTCGGGAATGAGCGACAACAGCTCTTCTTTCTTATTGTCTTTTTCCAAATCCGCTCCGTTGAATTTATTGTATTCAGATAGACTCAAACTGGTATTTGATATTCCGACGTTCACCTGTAACAGCTGCATTGCGATGAAATTCCTGACAATACCAAGATTCGCCGGATTAACTCCGACGGCGAAGAAATCTCTTGCGATAGTGGTATATGCTCCCGCCATACCGACACTACGAGGGTCTTTCCGCAGCTGAGCGGACAGATCAGCTCCGCTTGATGCGAATGATGTCAGAATTGAGAGGCAGATAATTTTTTGTTTTAAATTCATTGCTCAGGCGGCTAAGGATTTATCTTTATCCTAAATGTCATTACCGAGGTGATGCCTATAAAATTGGAAGGGAAGATTGTTCTTGGCTTTCCGTCGGTTGACTTTAGTGTTATCAGAGGTTTTAAGTAATGTTCTTCTCCTTTCGTGAATAATCTGATAATCGAACTGTCAAGAAAAACGCTGTCATGACTTGTAGCGCTGAATATTCCTGCGTCCGGATCGGTATCGGGCAGATTAAATGTAAATAAGGTGTCCATGAAGAGCGAATCAGGGTGAACGTTAAATTTGGTAGAATCATCGGTAATCAGCAGCGAAATTGTTCCGCTGAGAGGAAAACTGTTTACCAGCTCGGATTCCACAATAGCGTAAAGAATATTATTCTCTATCTGTTCCTTCTGTTCTTCCTGAAACGCCGCTATAGTGTTTACGGTAGCGGGTACGAACTTAGCGGTTGAATCAAGAGAAAATACGAACGGGATTTTCAATTCGAAGCCACCCCCTAAACTTTGACCGATGGCGACCACGCCCTCTCCAAGCAGGTTTGTTTCGCCGGATACAGTAATTTTATCCGGAAAAATATTGAAAAAATCAACAATGTCGGTTTCTCCGGACGGTTCACATAAATCATTCACGCATGTCATATCTTTAATAAATCTAATAACGGTAGTTTCCGGCTGAGCGCTGGAAAAAGACGGCGAAAGTATTTCGGCATTTCGCAAACTAAGACCGGCTGAAGTTCCGAATAGAGAATTAGTTCCCACGATATCCAGATCGAGAAACATCGGTACAGAAATGGAGTTATGCAGCTTCATTATTAATTCCACATCTTCGAAATTTATTCCGGCAAAACCTTCAGGCGTGTTTTCGATATTTGTCTCGGTAGTGGGTATTGTTTCGTCAAAGTTGGCTCTCCATCTTTTGAATCGAAGCGTATCAAGACCGATTACAATTATTACGGCATCATCCTCTGTAATGGTGCTCGACATACCTGTCGAGATGGTGGACGCGCTAAAAATATATTCAATATCAGAAAGAGGCATGCCCCCTGCGGGATTCGTTAAGCTGTCCCCCCCTAAATCCACTATCCTTATATCAGTTGATCCCGGTGGAATATTCTCCCAGAAAACTTCTTTTGCCACATTGGAAGCCGAATCAATAAAATTCGGAAGAGTCAAATTCGCCTGTAACGGAACTTGCAGCAAATTTTGAATTGAAAAAGTCATATCATCCGTATCTGACCGGAATCTTCCGCTTATCAGTTCCGTACTTCCAGAAATCCCCAAGGGAATAGAATTTGAAATATCAATATCAATTTGTGGCAAGTTTCCTTTGACTCTTGTTGCCACGAACGGTGGGATAAACGTCACCCCGATAGTAATCTTTCCCTGCTTTGAAGTGGCGTTTATAATGAAAGCTCCAACTCCGGGAGAATCTCCTGTTGCCAAGATCGTAATAGGAGCCACCATTGTCTTACCGGCAAGGTCAATATCCCTTGTTACGGTCTGATCAGGATTTATTGTTCCGAAATCAGTCGTGCCCAATATAGCGTTATCCGCTCCTGTTAACACTATTACCAGATTTGTTATCGGTATCCCTGAAGCGGGCGCGTCAATGAAACCGTTAGCGACAGATATTCGTATAATTCCCTGTGACATATCGGCTTCTTCCACGTCCGCTATAGCGATTTCATTTTCGATAGGATCCAAATCGAATGGCGGAACGGGAACAGTTGTTCCGTTAGGAGCGGCGGCAACCGCCGCAGAGACAGATGAAAGCGCCGCAGATTCGAAAGTTTGGTCGGTTCCGATATTGTCGAGTTCGATAGGGCCGACCGTCTCACTAATAGTCACGGAAGCAATACCGGCTACCGTTAAAAGCTCTTTGCTTATTTTAATGGTACCGATGGTATCCTGGACATTGAGCCTCAATATATTATTCGAGTCTACGTCAATAAAGCCATCGGAACTGTCCTCCTGTATCGGACCGCGCAAATCACCGAGAGGGTAGACTTCATCAATAAGGGGTATCACAAGGTCAAGCTCCCAGGAGGGTGACTGGGGGGCTTCCAGGAAACATGTTGTAGAGAGAAGCGGAATAAACGATAAAAGGATTAAACGTTTAATGACCGCTCTGATTTTCATAGCAAGCAGTTAATTAACACGGCAAATGCTGCCGGTATTAATTAGCTGTTCCGGATCAAGTTCCCTGATCCCATGACGATAAATATTTCTCTTGTTCAGAGGTAAGAGTGTCAATAGTTGCGCCCATACTTTCAAGTTTGAGCTTAGCCACAAGTTCGTCAATATATGCCGGAACTGCATGAACTCCCACATCGAGATCGTTCTTCAAGCTGTACTCGGAAGAGAGAGCCTGCACCGCAAAACTCATATCCATTACGCTTGCCGGATGTCCTTCAGCGGCTGCAAGATTTATAAGGCGGCCCTTTCCGAGAACATAGATTATCCTGCCGTCAGACATAATATATTCGTCAACGTTATCCTTAATGTCTTCCACAACCTTTGAGGAAAGTTCTCTAAGAGCGTCCAAATCAATCTCCACGTTGAAATGTCCTGAATTGGCGACAACCGCTCCACTTTTCATTTTCTCGAAGTGTTCTTTTCTTAAGACATGAATATCACCGGTAAGAGTACAGAACAAATCGCCTTCAACGGCTGCCGCGTCCATAGTCATAACGCGGAACCCGTCCATCAAAGCTTCCAAAGCGCGGGTAGCATCGATTTCCGTCACGATAACGTTCGCCCCCATTCCGCGAATTCTGTTGGCGAATCCCCGACCGCACCAACCATATCCGCCTACAACAACGGTCTTTCCGGCGATAAGCATATCTGTGGCTCTGATAATTCCGTCTACCGTTGATTGACCTGTGCCGTATCTGTTGTCAAAGAGATGTTTCATCTTCGCGTCGTTCACCGCTACTACGGGGAGCTTGAGAACTCCGTCTGCTTCCATTGCTTTGAGCCTGTTAACGCCTGTTGTTGTCTCTTCCATCGAACATTTGATCTCTGATATCTGACTTTCATAATCTTTGTGAAGAACCGTAACTAAGTCCGCTCCGTCATCCATTGTGATATTGGGTTTATGCTCCAACGCCGCTTTTATATGGGCATAATACGTTTCATCGTCTTCGCCATGAATGGCATATACCTCAATGTCTTCATGAACTACCAAGGCGGCTGTGATATCATCCTGAGTACTTAGCGGATTTGAAGCGCAGAGAAGAATATCAGCGCCTCCTGCCTTCAATGTTCTAACCAAATTTGCCGTTTCAGCAGTTACGTGCAGGCATGCCGACATCTTAACCCCTTCAAGCGGTTTTTCTTTTTCAAACCGCTCTTTAATAAAGGCAAGAACGGGCATATCTCTGTTTGCCCAGTCCATCCTCGCTTTTCCCGCATCTGCTAATGATTCATCTTTTATATGGTGACCCATCAATTCCTCCCGACAAAAATATGTTTTCTGATTTTTATTTTATTTTTTAAGATCTTCAACTTTGTCCAATCGCTCCCATGTGAATTCCGCTTCATCACGACCAAAATGCCCGTAAGTCGCAGTTTTCTTATAACGTGGAGCTCTTAATTTGAGTGCTTCCATCATTCCTTTTGGCGTCAAGTCAAAATTATCATTGATTATAGTTACGAATTCGTCATTAGAAACTGTTCCTGTTCCAAAAGTTTCCACGTGTATGGATACGGGCTCGGCGACTCCGATGGCATAAGCCAGCTGCAATTGACATCTTTTCGCCAGACCCGCCGCAACTAAGTTCTTTGTTACATATCGAGCCATATATGCCGCTGAACGGTCCACCTTGGTGGGGTCTTTTCCTGAAAAAGCGCCTCCCCCATGAGCAGCAAATCCGCCGTATGTATCCGCTATTATCTTCCTGCCGGTCAATCCCGCATCGGCTTTAGGTCCTCCCTCGACAAACCGTCCAGTTGGGTTAATATGGAAAACCACATTATTGACCATGAAATTTTCCGGAATAGTCGGCTTTATAACCAGCTCGATAATGTCTTCCCTCAAAGTGTCATTATTTACCGATTCCGAGTGCTGCGTGGAAATCACAACGTTCGAAATCGACACCGGTTTGTTATCAACATACTTTACCGTTACCTGTGATTTACCGTCAGGTCTGAGGTAATCAACTTCTCCGGTTTTCCTTATCTTGGCAAGTCTCTTTGTGAGTGCGTGCGCGAGATGAATCGGAGTCGGCATATATGCATCATTTTCGTCTGTGGCATAACCGAACATCATCCCCTGGTCACCCGCTCCATCGGCATCTACACCCATAGCAATATCGGGTGATTGTTGGTCAATGCTTGTCAATACGGCGCAGGTCTCGAAATCGAATCCCATTGACGCATCCGTATAGCCGATATCCTTTATACATTTCCTCACAATAGTAGGAATATCCACATATGTTTCGGTGGTAATTTCCCCCGCTACCAATACCATTCCGGTAGTTACCATTGTTTCACAAGCCACGCGACCCATATTGTCGTTTTCATAAATCGCATCGAGTACCGAATCAGAAATCTGATCAGCTATTTTATCAGGATGCCCTTCGGTTACCGATTCTGAAGTGAATAAGAACTCTGTCATTTGTCTCCCTTAATAATTACTGTCTTTTAATATCAGTCAAATTTTATTTCTGAATAATCGCCAACGCTCAGCTTTCGCACAGTTCCATGCACCAGAGCGTGCTCGCCTATTATAGAGCCGGTCATACTACAGTTCTCTAACGATGCGCCCTTGGCTATCACAGAGTTCGTGATAATGCTGTTCTTAATTATCGCCCCCTCATCAATCGTCACGTGCGGGCCGACAATAGAATTCACCAATTGAGCCGATGACGCTATGTAACAGGGATTCGTTACGATGCTGTCAATCTGTTTCGTATCGTTTCCGCCGGATTTGTCGAGAAGAATCCTGTTCGTTTCCAAAATGGTTGACCAGCTGCCGCAATCGTATAAATTTTCCACATCGAAAATTTCTATTTTTTCTCCGTTGTCAATCATATCCTGAAGAGCATCGGTGAGCTGAATCTCACCCTTTGTAGTAATATTTTGCTCAACTAAACCATCAATCGAGCGTTTAAGAACCGACTGATTTTGTATCCGATAAATTCCCGCTATTGCCAGGTCGCTTGCCGGGTCTTCGGGTTTTTCCACGAGTTTTGAAGCATACTCCCCATCCATTTCCACAATCCCGAACATCTGCGGATTTTCAACCTTTCGAACACCGATAGCCGAGTTAGTTTTACCCAATAAACTCTTCAAATCAATGTCTATTATTGTGTCTCCGAGAAGAATAATTGTCGGCTCGTCGTTATCGTCTAAAGCGATTCCTACGGCGTGTCCAAGTCCCTTTCGCTCGGATTGCACAACGCTGCGCGTGGATTTTGGATAATTTTCGGTTAGAAATCGTTCGACCTGCGAGGCTTCATAGCCAACAACCACAACAATCTCGTCCACACCGGCATCTAAAAGAAAGTCCAAAATGTGACCGATAACCGGCTTACCTGCCACATTGAACAGCGCTTTCGGTGTTGTGAGCGTATGCGGCCTAAGTCGTTTTCCTATCCCCGCAGCGGGTACTATTGCTTTCAAATCTCTAAATCGTTCCTGTCTTTATTTCCTGTAGATTTTAACCCGCTAAATATATCAATTTCTGTCTAAAGGTCAACTATTCTAATTCCATTTGATAGAAGTCTTTTCCGATATGATCAAAATCTTTAAGTTTCTGTTTGTACTTCTTCAGCCGTCTTCTGAGTTTTTCTGCGGCTCCATCTACTGATTTAAATATTTCGTCGCTTGTATCCTTTGTGACAAGATTCTTTCCGTAAACTCGTAGTATCAGCTCCGCTATTCTATCGTTTTTAACTTCTTCAAGGATCACCTGACAGTCTAATATCCGGTCATAATGTTTTTCGAGACTGTTAATTTCGTTTTCTATATATTTTTTGAGTTTATTGCTCAATTTAAAATTTCTCGCCGTTATCTCTATCTTCATTCTACCCTCCTTTACGGTTAGAATTTATTTCTCACTGTTTTCAAAGCCTGCTCTCGGGTGTGCCTGTCTATATGTTTTTTTCAATCCTTCCGCTTCCACGTGAGTATATAGCTGGGTAGTAGTCAAATCTTCGTGACCGAGCAATTCTTTGACGGCATTCAAATCCGCGCCTCTTTCAAGCAAATGTGTGGCAAAAGAGTGCCGCAGCACATGAGGATATTTCGCGTTTTTTTCCACCGTCATATCCATATATTTTTTTACTATCCGCTGTATTCCTCTTCCGGAAAGTCTTTTGCCGCTCTTGTTCAGGAATAATGCCGTAACTGATTCATCATATTTTTTTGATTCGCGATAAACCAGATAGTTTTCAATAGAATCCCATCCCGGTTTTCCCAGCGGAACGATCCTATCTTTTGAACCCTTCCCCTGTAATTTCAGACTCCCTGATTCAATATTGAGGTCTTGAACGCTCAGAGCGGCGACTTCAGAAAGCCGAGCGCCGGTTCCGTACAATAGTTCCAACAGCGCGGAATCTCTCGCTCCCGCAAAGGTATTTCTGACGGGAGCCATCAGAAGCCTGAGGGCTTCATCAACGGATAGCGGTGTGGGAAGTTTCTTTTCCACCTTAGGGAACACGACATTCTTCGCCGGGTTCACACGCAGAACGCCTTCTCTCGCTAAGTATTTGAACCATGATTTAAGAGCTGCCAGCTTTCTCGAGGCGCTCTTTCGGCTGATACCGTCCTCGGTCAGTTTTCCGAGGAAATGCCGCACCGCGGTCCGGTCAATCTCTTCTATTAAAACCCCCGGATTGGAATGATATATCACTAAAAATTCCGTAAATTGCCGTATGTCCAATGAATATGCTTCAATAGTTTTATCGGAATAATTCAGCTGATCCTTTAACGCGGTCAAAAAATCTGATTTATGTTTTTTCAGATGCTCTCCCGGCTCAACATCATTGTCCGCCGGTTTCATAGCGACATCAGATTTCAATTGAATCACCCGGATTTAATGTCTTAGCTGATAAATTCAGCGCTTCTAAACCTGCCGCAAAATCCTCAGGATCAGCTTTTATAAGATCAAATGTGTTATAGTGAATAGGTATGTTCAACTTTGCCTTTAGAAAATCGGCTGCTCGAACCGCGTCTTCAATTCCCATTGTAAAGTTATCCCCAATCGGCAGCAGCGCAATATCAAGATTTGTAATCTCGCCGATAAGTTTCATATCTAAAAACAGACCCGTATCGCCGGCATGATATATATTCTTACCGTCAACGGAAACGATTACTCCACATGGGTTGCCCATATATATCATTCCCTCATCAGGAGTATCGAGTCCGCTGCCGTGATGGGCTATGGTGAACTTGACTGTTCCAAAAGGAAATTCTTTCCTTCCCCCAATGTGCATTGCCGCCGATTTCACACCTTTTTTTTGAAAATAATTTGCGATTTCATAATTCGCTATGACAGTGGAATTCGACGCTTTCGCAATCTCCACAGCGTCTCCGATATGGTCGCCATGACCGTGCGTAATAATAATATAGTCCGGTTTTAATTCTTCTTTGCTGACCGGCGCAAGCGGGTTTTCTGAAATAAACGGGTCGATAAGAATATTGGCATCATTGGATTCTATCTGAACCGCTGAATGCCCAAAATATGTGAGGACAGCCATTATAACTCCCCTTCTATTTGGTGTATTTTTCTACTTCAAACTGTTCAAGCACAGATTTAAAATCCTCCGGAAGCGGACAATAAAACTCAATCTCCTTACCTGTCACAGGATGGTCAAGTGTCAATCTGCTGGCGTGAAGAGCTTGTCTTGAAATGAGATCCAACGCCTTAACAGCAACTTTTCTTCTCTCAGGAGTGATCATCCCAGCCATTCGCCCGCGTCCCCCGTACTCCGCATCGCCGAATATTGGTCGGTCAATATGAGCGAAATGAACCCGCAGCTGATGGGTTCTTCCGGTGAGCGGCCGCAGAGTAAGCAGAGAAGTGAAATCCATCACCACATCGACAGAATAGTTTGTGACTGCTGATTTGCCAATCACGCCGGCCGCCATTTTAGTTCTGTCTTTCTTGCTCCTGCCCACCGATTCGTCAATCTTTCCTTCATTTTTTGGCATTTTATCCCAAATAATCGCGCTGTATTCTTTTTTTATTTCTCTTAACATAAATTTATTTGTTATTGCCGCGTGTACGGTGTCGTTCTTCGCAATCATAATGAGTCCGCTCGTTCCTTTATCGAGCCGATGGACAATTCCCGGTCTGAATTCGTCACTGCCGGAAGAAAGAGAATTTGAATAATGGAGCAGTGCATTTACAAGAGTGCCGCGCAAATTCCCCCTTGCAGGATGAACCACTATACCGGCAGTCTTGTTTATGACTATTAAGCTTTCGTCTTCAAAAACAATATCTAATGGAATATCTTCAGGCTCTGCCTTGATTGGTTCGGGGCCGGGAATCGTTATTTCAATTTTTTCGCCCGGGTCGATCATATAACTTGGACGGACAGGCTTACCGTTAACAAGAACGTCGGCTCCTGTTATGAGCCGTTTGAGTTGACTACGGCTTAGATCACCAATCTGCCTTGAGAGAAACACATCTATCCGTTCAGGTTTTTTATTTTCAGGAACAGCAATTGTGAGCTGGTTGCTCAATCTGCTGTCTCTACTTCCGGTTCTTTTTCCTCCCCTTTCATCATCCATGATGCGATTAAGAACCAGACAAGCCCCACTGAAACGGCGGAATCCGCCACATTGAAGACAGGCCACCTGTAACTTGATATTCCCACATCTATGAAATCAACTACCTTGCTGAAAAGAACCCTGTCAATCATATTCCCGACTGCGCCACCGAAGATAAGCGCAAGCGGAAGGTAAACACTAATGCCTTCGTTTCTGTATTTATACAGGTAATAGAGCACAACAGCGCTTGCGATAAATGATAACCCTGTGAATATGGCAAGGTTCGACACTTTTATACTGAAAGCCAATCCTTTATTTTCCACGAAAGTAAAACGAAGAAGAGTGCCGAGAATGTCGAAAGAATCGCCTACACCCATATTATTTCTGACGACCTGTTTTGTGATTTGGTCGAAGATTACTACTAAACCGGCTACCGAAAGTGATTTCAGCACGGATATATTCCTGAAATTTTAAATGCCGTTTACTTTGACTTCAGTCTTGCAGGGAACACACATAGTCGCATGAGGAACTGCCTCTAACCGTTTATCCGGAATGGCTTCTCCACACACTTTGCATACTCCGTATTCCCCGCGTTCGAGCCTTTCAAGCGCCTCATTAAGATAGCCCAGGTACTTGTTTTCTCTTGCTAAGAACAGATAAGCCTTTTCTCTTTCCTCAGAATCTGTCCCTAAATCAGCCATATGGAATGAATAATTTGAGGCATCTCCGGAAGATCGGCGAGAGGATTTTTCTATCGCCGTTTCTTTCAATTCCCCTAACTCTTCTACCAGAATCTCACGCTTATCAAGTATTATTTTTTTATATCGCGTTTTGTCTTTTTTATTCATATTTAACAAGTCTTTTAAGAGCCGGAGATTCTCTCAATCCCAACAGTCAATTTTTCTTCTCCGATCAGCAGTTCCCGGCTATATTCTCCATTTTCAAATTCAAATTCTATATTTTCCGCAAGCACCTCGTCTGCAAGATATTTTTCATTTTCCTTAACAGCTTCTAACAACTCGCCGCTAATGGAAAGATACAATATTATTCTGTCAGATACATCAAAATCCGCTTCCTTTCTTAAATTATTTATTTCGTGAACCAGGTCTCTTACCATGCCTTGCCGCAGTAATTCCTGAGTCAATGTCGTGTCTAACACTGCAACCATCCCGTTGTTATCGACAACTACCATTCCTTCAGCGACCTCATGCTCAAAACTGACCATCTCCGTTGTTACACTGAATTCCTTATCATTGCTCACTACAATCAGACTACCTTTTTCTTTTAGGATTGTACTCAGTTCCTCCGCGTTCAGTTCCTTAATAGCGTTTGCTAACCCCTGCGCGTCTTTCCCAAACGCAGGTCCGAGAAGATTATAATTCGGCTGCGCGGTCATGGTGGAAAGATCGCTTATATCCTCAAGAACACTTAATTTTTTGATATTTAATTCTTCTAAAATCTCATCTGACAGATCAACAAGAATCTTCCTCTCTTCCTCAGAATCCGAGTAGAAATGAACCTCATTCAACGGTTGCCTGACTTTTATTTGCGATTTGTTTCGTGCCGCTCTTCCGGCTTCTACTGCTTTTATAACGATGTCAATTGCCTTAATAAGCCCTTCTTCAATCAGATCTTCATCCGCTTCGGGCCAGTCTGAGAGATGAACAGATTCGGGGGCGCCATCAATGCTATCCCTTACTAAATTAGAATATATTTTTTCAGTCAGAAACGGAAGTATGGGAGCGAGAATCTTAATCAACATAACCAGCGCCTCATAGAGGGTATCGTACGCCTGAAGTTTATCTTCGTCATTCGAACTTTTCCAAAACCTTCTCCGCGAACGTCGAACATACCAATTTGACAGGTCCTCAAGATAATTCTCGACCCTTCTCATAACGCCCACGGTCTGATAACCGTCAAGCTCCTTAGTAGCTTCTTTCACTAACAAATTAGTTTTTGCTATAAGCCATCTGTCGAGTTCATTCCTGCTTTTCACATCCGTTCTTTTATTCGGGTCGTATTTGTCTATGGATGCGTAAGTGGTGAAAAATGCGTAAACGTTCCATAGAGTGAGAATCTTACGTCTGTCTTCATTTGCCAGGTCATGACCGAATAGCAGATTATTATACGGGTTTTGTGCTGCGTACATCCAGCGCAATACATCAACTCCAATATCATCTGCCGCGTCATCAAACAGAATGGCGTTACCGGCGCTTTTATGCATATCTTCACCCTTTTCATCCTTAACAAGGGCGTGACCAAGCACATTTAAAAAAGGCTCCCTATTCTCCATTACCGCGCTCATGGCAAGCAAACTGTAAAACCAATTCCTGAACTGCCCCGGAAACGATTCAGTTATGAAATCAGCAGGAAACCATTTCTCCCAGTGGCTTCTATCAGAATTATAGCCCATTGTGGAATAAGGGACGATTCCCGCGTCGAGCCAGGGATTTCCTACGTCAGGGATTCGCGAAACCTCGTCGCCGCATTCCGAGCAAGCTATCTTCACTTTATCTATCCACGGTTTATGAGGAGAGTGACCGTCAAATTCATCCCAACCTGCTACGGCTCTTTCCTGCAATTCTTCACGGCTTCCTATAACATCAATATGACCGCACTCCTTACATTCGTAAATCGGAAGCGCCAATCCCCAATAACGTTTTTTGGATATGTTCCAGTCCTGCATATTAGAAAGCCAATCGAGCTCTCTTTCAAGTCCGAATGAAGGCATCCAATTAATTTTCCGTGTGACAGCCTTTATCTCTTCGCGGAGTTCGTCCATCGCAATAAACCATTCATCCACAAGCCTGAACACAAGTTCAGTCTTACACCGCCAGCAAACAGGATACCTGTGACTTATCGTGCGTTTTTGATATAAGACGTCTTTTTCTTTGAGATGCGCGAACAGCCTGTCATTTACTTCAGCTACGTTTTTCCCTGTCAGTTCTCCAAAGCCGGCAATATAATTTCCCGCTTCATCAAGAGTTTTAATAACCGATAAACCGTATTTTTTGCTGAGACCATAATCCTCGCGTCCGCAACCGGGAGCGATATGAACTATGCCCGTACCTTCTTCGTCGCTCACGTCTTCCCAGCTGATTATTTTGTGCTCAACACCTTTCTGAACCTCCAAATCCCCGAACGGAGTTGAATACTCCCAACCCAAAAGATCTTTGCCTTTCAATTTTTCAAGGATTTTATATTCTCCGTTAATCTCCTCAAGCCTGTTTTCCGCCAGATAGAGAATTTTTCCCTCATTTTCAATTTTGACATATTGAATCTCTTCCTTGACCGCTGCAGAGACGTTGGCTGCGAGTGTCCACGGTGTAGTAGTCCAAATGAGAAGATGTTCATTTTCTTTTCCTATAAGAGGGAATTGAACGAAGACGCTCGTATGTTTTATTTCAGCATAACCTTCTGTGGCGATCTCATGTTCGGAAAGCGATGTTCCGCAGCGGGGACACCAGGGCATAACATCATCACCCTTGTATATCAGTCCTCTGTCGTAGCATTTTTTCAGGAATGTCCAAATGGTGTAGTTGTTTTCATCAGAATAGGTGTAATAGGAATTGTCCCAATCCATCCAGTAACCGAGCCTGATAGATTGTTCCGATTGAATCGCCGAGTATTTTCTTACCCGTTCCTTACATTTTTCGACAAACTTACCAATACCGTATTTTTCTATATCCTTTTTGGACTTGAATCCGAGTTCCCTTTCTACTTCAACTTCGACCCAGAGTCCCTGACAGTCAAATCCATTCTGATACCGCTGATCGAAACCTTGCATCGCTTTGTAGCGTTGAAATACGTCTTTGTAAGTTCTTCCCCAGGCATGATGAACTCCCATAGGATTATTGGCCGTAATGGGTCCGTCAAGGAATGAAAATGTTTTATTCCCCTTGTTCTTTTCCCGGAGTTTTTCGAAAGTTTTCTCCTCTTCCCACCACCTGAGGATTTCTTTCTCCAGAGCGACAAAATCTACTTTGCTTTGTGCTTTTTTTATCAATGGATATGACTATTAATCATCAGTTGATTCATCATCGCTTTCGCTCCTAACGATAAATATAAATTCGTAATCATACTCTGCATGTAAATCTGCAGCTTTCGCAGCAAGCTCTTCCTCAACATCCTCTAAACCTTCAGCAGATGTCCTTACCTCGACAACGATAGACCCGTCAACTTCTTTCACAAAACTTAAAACCTTTGTTCCGGTAAACATCTCTGAGAGAGACGCTTCCGTTTCATGAATGATGCCTTCAAGCTCAATATCTGTTATCACTCCACGATCCTCCAGTCCAAATCCCGGCGTTCAGTTTAGATATTTGTTTATAAGTAACGATAATTTCTCCCTTGATTCAGGACTTATACTATTATTATCAGTCATCAGGGCGCTGCTTAACGCTGTAGCGCACGCACATTCCCTTTTTTCAGGAATATTTGATAAAGACGACATAATTCCTGCTCTTGCCGATTCAATCGATGCTTTTAAATTGGTCATAACTTCAGGCACTGATACCGGCTCTAATTCTTCGTGCCACGCATCGTAATCGGTCACAAGCGCAATCGTAGAAAAACAGATTTCCGCTTCTCTCGCCAACCGTGCTTCCCTCATATTTGTCATGCCGATAACGTCCATCCCCATTTTCTTAAAGAATTGACTTTCGGCTTTCGTGGAAAATGCCGGTCCTTCCATATTAACATAAGTGCCACCCTGATGCACTTTCAATTCTTGCTGAATCAGCGAATTATAGAGAACCTCAGACAATACAGGACAGACAGGTTCCGCCAGCGATACGTGACCCACAATTCCATCACCAAAAAAAGAATTATTTTCTGTATATCTTGTTCGGTCAAAAAATTGATCCACAATCACAATATCGCGCGGAGCAATCTCCTGCCTGTATGACCCTACCGCAGAAACAGATATAATCCGTTCAACTCCCAACTTTTTCATTCCGTATATATTAGCGCGATAATTTATTTCCGATGGAAGAAGTTTATGACCTCTTCCGTGACGCGGCAAAAATATTATCTCTTTTTCTTCGTAACTGAACAGGGAATATTTATCCGAAGGACTCCCCCACGGAGTGTCAACAGACAGCTCACTAATCCTTTCCAGACCTTCTATTTTGTAGAATCCCGAACCACCGATAATACCGATTTTTGCACTATTTTCCACTCTTATTCCCTATTTCATCTAAGCCTCGCAAATTATATACATGCTCATATAATGTCAAGTGAAAAGCCCGTCAAAATCAGCTGAAAGTGGCGTAATAATTTGTGCTGGTAAAGTCTCTGTGAATCTGAGCTGTATTTAAGAAATTATCAGAGAAGTGAGAGTGAAAAACTTAATAGATTTGTATAATTATTATCTGAAGAGAGCTTTAATGCTGCCCCATGTCTCTCGAGCCGCCGAGAGTGTGGGAGTAACGCTTACCAATTTTGAGTACGAGAACGACCCGTCACTATCTAAGATTTTTAATCGATAACTATATGTTCGGACAGTAGATTTTGAAAATACCGATTCATCAAAATAGGTATAGCTGCTGTTACTGCCTAACGCCTTAATTGTAGTTAAGACTATGAATGTTCCGCCGGACGTACTCCGTTGAATTTCATATCCTTCCAACTCTAATTCTATCCCGGAGTCCCATTCTAATACGATACCGTTGTCTTTCGGATACGCTGACAAATTGCTGATGTCGGTTTCGCCCGAAAGGCTGCCAACAATCAGAAATATAAGAATAAACGTTAAAGATGATTTTTTCAGCATATTTGATACCGACTGTTTAGTTACTTCCCTACCATTTTAGCTTAATTTTATTATTAATCAAGATATTTTTGAAAATATTCAGCTTTTTCATCTCAATAAAATATAAAGGGTCGGTCCCGAAACAGGAACCGACCCTTATATTACGAATTACAAACAGCGCTATTTCAACATTATCATTTTACGGACCTTATTGAAATCTCCTGCCTGAATCCTATACAGGTAAACACCTGATGATATCTGATTACCTGTAGATGTAAGTCCGTTCCATTCAACAGAATGGAATCCTGCCTGCATAAGTCCGTCTACAAGTGTAGTTACGATCTCACCTTTCAGATTATATACCTCCACTACGACATTACCTGAAACAGGTAACTGATAGTTTATCCTCGTTGTGGGGTTAAACGGATTTGGATAGTTCTGGTCAAGTGCGAAAACTTTCGGAATCGCGCCTGAGAAACCATCAACACCTGTAATCAAGAAGGAGAATTCGTTTGAAGATTCTCCTTCCTGTTCTGAAAAGTCAGTGGCGGTTACATAATATACGTATGTACCTCTTACTGAAAATTCACTGTCGAGATATACCGTTCCAGTTACATTCGCAAGAGGCGAAAATCCTGCGCCGTCTCCTACTGAACGATATACGGTATAGAATTTAGCCTCTTCCTCGACTATTTCAGTCCAGCTCAACTCAATACCCGCTGCATTCGCTGCTCCGACTAACGATGGCGCTTCAGGTATGAGATTATCCACAGACTCACCTGTACCCGGGGAACCCATAAGGAAGCCGTCGAACTCGGTATGTGCGATAACCAAAAATGTCGACGGAAAGAATTGACTGGGTGGGATAAAGTCACCGCGAGTTGGAGCGTCCCTAAAATATCTATGAAGATTTACATCAGGAATAGATTTTATAAAGGTCGTGTCAACTTCACCTCCTTCGCTCTCATCGAGTCTCCAGAGAGAATAATTTGTGACATCAGCAAAGTCCAGAGACACCCCATACCACCCAACTATTACCTGTCGACCCTGGTCGTCAGGAAAATCCCGAACCGAGAAGACATCAGGAAGACCACTTGTACGCGGCTGGAGGTTGAAGTCAACATTTACTGTATTATCAAGAACTACTACGCCTTCCACAATAGCCTGTTCAAATCCATCCGCAAAGGCTTCAACAGTATATGTACCGTTCAAGACGGGAATCCAATAATATCCGCTCTCGTCTGTCCCGCCGAAATTCACAAATCCGGTAACGTCATAAACATCAACTCCTGCAAATGGAACCGGCTCTCCGTTGTCAAGGTTGAGGACAAAACCCTCGATCGCACCCTGAGTTGTATATACGTATAGATTAACACCAACACTGTCCGAAGCTATCTCATATTGGTCTTGAGGTGAAAATTGGTTTTCCGACAAATGACATACCGCAACACAGTACCCGTTGTTGCCCATTTCGAGATCAGCGAAGCTGGATGTAGGCAGTGAATAAGTGCCTCCTGCAGCCTCACTCGTAGTCAAAGTATATCCAAGCTGAGATGTTCCTCTGACCTCAAATCCACCTGTAGCGGTTAAATTCAGAAATGTAGTACCAGTAATAAAGCTATCTGTGTTATAGGCTACCAGATTTACAAGCGCGAAACCACCCGTAGGTACATTAACGTACTGGGTGAATGGCACTAAATAATTCGGGTTAAACCAATCAGGTTCTGCGAATACGTTCCAATCTCCTCCAACAACAGCGAAATCGACTATCCCAATAGAGTTGGTTGTGCCGAATACTTCCGCACCAAATCCATCATCCTGAAACGCCGTTACCGGGACTCCTACAAGAGCCAAACCGTTGTTGTCTTGTACAGAAACTGTTATAGTTGCGTCACCGGATATAAAATTAAAATCTATCATGGTTACGTCTCCCGCAACCAACTCAAAATAACCCGCGGGATCAGGAAACAGACCACCGGTCACATCGAATGCATCAACCGCCCCGATAAACCAGAAGCCCGGACTTTCAGTGGGAAGATCCAGTGTATAGTTACCTGAAGCGTCTGAAATTGTCAGAGCAAATGATTCCGGTCCATCTTCGAAAGTCTCCTCAACGGCTCCTTCAAATGCAAGTATCAGCACCCCTTCATGAGTTCCCACAGAACCTGAAACCGTAAACGATGACGGATCGGCTTCTACTCTCAGAGCTGCGGTATCTGCCACCATACCGACACCATCATTAACCGTTATCAGCCAGCTGCTTTCAGCTACTATCAGAAAAACATCTTCTTCATCTTCAAATGGATACAGAGTTATCTGAATCGTACCTGCAGCCGGATTCTCATCTTCAAATCCATTGTCAACAACGAACGCATCTTCGTCATCTTCAAACAGACTGAAATCGCCCGCATCCACAACCTGATTATCATTCGCGTCCCAAAATACATCAAAAAACGCGGTATCTCCCAAAAGATCAACCGTTATTACCAGCGAATCACCCACAGTAATCGTATCAGGATTACTTCCGTTCAATGAAAGTACTGTTGATCCGATAGCAACAAATTGAGCGCGCTTCATAATGCTTCCGCGTATGCTTATTGAAGTAACTTCCCTTGAGAGTCTAAACGGTTTTAAGATCGCTCTTCTCTGCGTACTCAGTTTAGCTCTATTGGCATCTCCTAACATTCTTTGATGAATAGTCCTGAGTTTCTGAGACATATCTTTGAATATAGGAGTTTGAGCTTTCAGCGAAAGACGACTGAATTTTGTTTTTTCCCAGCCGTTAGATTTGTAAAGCTCCAGCCATTTCTGTCCGTCAAATTTGGCTGCTATTTCAATGTTCTTAGCGTCCCTTTCAGAAACCTTCTGAGGTCCGCTATTGCCTGCAGCCACTACGCTGTCGACGCCTGTAAATAAACCCAGCATCATTACCGCCAATACGACAATAAACATTACGCCGACTTTATTTGTAACATTTGATACCATGTGTTACTCCTTTGCTTTGTTGATCCTCACTTATCTGTAATATTATAAGACATTATCCTTACTACTAAAAATGGATGATAGTTCCGCTAAAATGTAATTTAAATCACACCCGTTATTATTAATAGACTTATTGTTGTGGATTATACTGCTACCAACAATATAAATAATATCCCCCAGCATCAGCATTTTCTCGCCTCACCTACATTTTTCGAACTTACCTTTATATCGGCAATATCTCTTTTAGCTATAGCTCGATGTAAGTACAACAATCGTGCCAGCTTGGAGAATTTAAAATACATTGTTTGAGACAGTTGATTACAACCTTTCAACTGATTTATTTCGAATAAAAAATGATTCATTTCGTCCATAATTTTGCAATCGTTCACCCATCTCCAATACATTAAATCCTACTACAATTAAGACAATCAGAAGAACACAGAAGTGGACCCTACTGTTTGGACAGATTTCATTGATTCTTAGGTGTCAAAGTTCCGGTGTTTATCATGCTGCACGATTCCTATTAAATTCAGAAAAATATACCTCATCAGGAGTCCTTCTGTCAAGTGATTGATGAGTTCTTTCAGAATTGTAAAAGTCCATCCATGTTCTGATTGATCTTCTTGCCTCTCTTACTGATTCGTAGGCCTTTAAATAAACTTCCTCATATTTCAAGCTCCGCCATAATCTCTCAATAAATACGTTATCCAACCAACGACCCTTACCATTCATGCTAATCTTTATCTGAGCATCTTTTAGGACAGAGATAAAATCATCGCTAGTAAACTGGGATCCTTGATCCGTATTGAATATCTCAGGTTTACCATACCGATCTATCGCTTCTTTCAATGCCTCAACACAGAAATCACTTTCCATACTGATTGAGATTCGCCAACTCAAGACCTTCCGGCTATACCAGTCTGTAATAGCCATTAGGTAAACAAAGCCCATAGGCATAGGGATATAAGTGATATCAGCAGCATAGACCTGGTTGGGACGATCAATGGTCAGATTTCGAAGTAAATACGGATAGATCTTATGACCCTTTCCCCGCTTACTGGTATTAGGCTTGCTGTATATAGCGTTGATACACATCAGTCCCATGAGTCTCTGGATTCTCTTTCGGTTGACTGTATAGTCGATTCGGCGATTGACCTGATCCCTTAAACTACGGCTACCCATCCATGGATACTTTATGTGAAGCTCATCCAACAGCCGGCACAAGGTCAACTCTTGTTCGTCCGGTTCACTCCTTTTGAGTTTATAGTACAAGGTGGATCTGCTGATTTCAAATAGATCACACTTGGTCGTCTTTGACAGTGTCTGATCTTCATTTATCATTGCTCTGCGCTCTTCCTTACTCAGCGACCGAACGCTTTGGCTAAAAAATCTCGTTCCATGGTCAACTGACCGATCTTAGAGTGAAGTTTATCAATTTCTGCTTCTGTGTCTTTCCGATCTTTCTCCCCGGTGCCAAACAGATCAACTGCCCCATCGGTGAGCATGTTCTTCCAACGTTGGATCTGATTTGAATGCAAATCATATCTGCCGGCAAGTTCCGCAAGGGTATATTCTCCTTTTAATGCTTCTAGGGCTACCTTGGCCTTGAATGTGGAAGCGTGATTACGTCTCTTTCTTTTTGTCATTCGGTGTTCCTCCTCGGACTTAAGTTAATCCGGATATTACACCTATACAAATGTCCAGTT
Organism: Candidatus Neomarinimicrobiota bacterium; assembly: GCA_022573815.1. Lineage (NCBI taxonomy): Bacteria > Pseudomonadati > Fidelibacterota > Fidelibacterota bacterium. The sequence continues at coordinate 5,779 of JACZTG010000009.1, read as the reverse complement.
TTTGGGGTCCACTTCTGACAATATAAATTACCGAGATATCTAAATTCAATTCAGATATTCTAATCTTTTTCTTGACTGCCGTCAACATCGCCTATATATTAGCATCGGTTTAATTATGGTGAAAAATTTAAGAGCAAGAAGAAAGGGTTCCGGAAGTGACATTACCTACGGGAAAAGGAATTACCAGTTTTTCTTCGGAGGGCTGGCATTCATTATTTTGGGATATGTCCTGATGTGGAACTCAGAGGTCTATAGCCAACAAGCGCTAACTGTCTCAGTCCTTCTTCTTTTCGTCGGCTATCTTGTTTTACTCCCCATTGCCATTATGTATAGGGATGTAAAAGCGCAGACTGACCAAAAATCTTAAATTTTACCAATCGCCTAATGGGGTGGTAGTTCAATTGGTTAGAGCACCGGCCTGTCACGCCGGAAGTTGCGGGTTCGAGTCCCGTTCACCCCGCTCTACTGACCCGCAGAGTTAATAGCTCAGCGGGTCTTTATTTCTTTTTGAAATATATCACTTTATTATTGAGGCAAGCATAGGAGTTTAGTATCTTACTAAGTCTTCCAACGTCAATAAATAATTTTAATTGAGTAATTATTTAGAAATCATGGCAAAAATAAAAAGAGTATCACCGAAGCATCTATTTGTTTTCTCTTTAATAGGAACTTTGTTTATCGGATGTGATATGTTCCAAAATCCTCCTCTAATGACTTTTGAAGCACATATATTTTACTCGGAAATTGATCACAGAGCAGTGAAAGATTGGGGAGAAAATATCGACGTATCAATAGAATTTCAGGATAACCGATTTGTCACTCCCGATGGTGATGAAATCAGGTCTATCAATCTGACGAAAAAAGAAAACCTAAAAGATTCTGCTATTTTCAGAGGGGAATTATTCGGTGAGGTCAATTCAGAAGACTACCGAGATATTTCTTATAGCTGGGTCATAAATAATATCAGGACAAAACATATTTTTAAAAGGAAATCTTCGATTTCTAAGGGAGATTCTCCCAAAAAATCGTTGTTGTTGGATGTAACGAAAGTGATTTTTGCTGAACACATTTGGAATAAATCCAATAATTCCATTGAGCATAACATAATGATAACCAACCAATCATCATATTTACTTGATTCACTCGATTTTTCCATCGGATATTATTCGAAAAATGATATTAAATTGGATCATAAAAACAGGGTTTATAGAAACAGTATTTCACGAAACAGAACGAAAAGAATAACTTTTTCGGTCCGAAAAATTAAAGGCTTAAATAAGGTGAGTTCAGCAAGCCCCCATTTATCTGCTATCTACTATAACGAAATATTGAACTGACAATATATCCTCTCAATCGAAAATAATTTAATTCCTGAATCAAAAAAAGTTTTAGCCTTCGAGTTTAAGTGTGATTTGAACACTTGACAAATCACCGATGACCCCCTAATATGCGCTATAGATGAATATTTATATCCGGGAACAAATAGTATTTTGGAGCGATAAACCGTTATGAACAGAAAATTGTTTTACATTTCAATAACGAATATCATTATAGTCTATCTTTTGCTGTTTAATGGCGTTTCCAATGCTGTCGCAAAAAAAGCCGTAGAAACCGACATCAGCCGACCTCATATTTATGATAATTTTATTTGCGGTACGAGGTCAGATCATATGCTTCACTCAAAGGCGATTAAGCTCAATGCACTGCAAAAATCCCGGCTGAGGAAAATCCAGTTTGTTCCGAAAGTAACCGCGGATAGCGATGTCGGCGACCTGGCTATCATCGAAGACGACGGTTCATTGACCCTTCCGCCCTCACCGGCAAACCCTTTTGATTTAGATAAGAAAACGCTCCTCTTCACTCCTAACGGCAGTGGCGGTTATGATGTCACCCAAAAAGCATTTACATTCGACACAAATTTGGGCACCAGACCTCCTAATGTGGGCGACGATACGAACCATGAATTTAACCTTACCAATGGCTTTTCATTTCCATATTTCGACACTACGTGGACAAATATTTGGGTGCGTTCAAACGGGAATGTCACTTTCGGCAATATCGGTAACCCTGACTTTTTTGATCCAGATGATTTCGATTTGGAGCTGCCTATGATAGCAGCCTTTTTTACGGACCTTGATCCACTCGTCAACGGTGGAGTGTTTGTTAAATTCAGCACCTCTAAATTTGTTGTAACATGGAATAAAATCACTGAATTCGATCAGACGAATTCTAATACGATTCAGCTTACGCTACGCAGCTCCGGCACTTTCGAGATCAGCTATAACGGAATAGACATCAAAGAACCTGCCGGCGTCTCCGGCACCCTCATTGTAGGTTATAATTCAGGAAATAGCGATCCTACTTCGATTGATGTAGATTTCAGCGCTGAACTGCCGGCGGGCATAAAAGGCAGCTCATTTGATGTGTTATTCGAGTTATTCAGACCTCGGAACACTCTCCCGCAGGTGGATTACAATGAAACAGTTAAACGGTTTTATCAAACACACGGCGACGATTTCGATCAAATCGTAATGTTTACAAACTTTGCATCTGATTTAGGCGGTGGATTCGCCTTTCATCTCGGCGTCAGTAATGCAGTGCAGGGAATAAACAGAGAAACAATTGATAACACCGCGAACTGGGGATCAACAAGAAGGCTTAAAAGCTTCCTGAACATGAACGATATTAACATTTGGATTACTGATCCTGCGGCACAGTTTTTCACTGACGGTAACAGCTTTCTTTCTATTATGGCACAGGAATCCGGGCACAAATGGCTCGCATTCGTAGAATTTATGACTGACACCGGCGCAAGTAATTTGATGTTGGGAAGAGGCGATGCGCATTGGAACCGATTTGCATTTACCGAATCGTCCTCATTAGAAGGAAACGATTGGGTTGAAAAATCCCCGAACAATTTTGAGAATGCCTCAGTTGTTAACGGATTCAGCAATCTCGATCTTTATCTGATGGGATACCGCTCCCCTGAGGAAGTACCGGATTTCTTTTATATCAGCAGCGAGTCAAATAACACAATTGCAAACAGGTCTTCTCAGAGCACTGTAAATCCAGGGGTCACGGCAACAGGAATACGAACAAATGTCACCGTTGATGATATAATCGCTGTGGAAGGCTTGAGAACACCAACCCGGGATTTCTCAATAAAAGACCACCGCCAGGCGTTTATATTACTCGTTGAAAAGGACAGTACTGCTTCGGCTGCCGAGATAAGCAAACTTCAGAATTTTATAGACGCGTGGAGAGATTATTGGAACGTTCATACCGACGGTAGAGGAACTATGTCAACGAGTTTAACCACAAACCTTCCTGTTGCCGTTCTTGAGGGTACGGTGAAGGACGTTTCCACAAATTTGCCTATTGAAAATATGCAAGCCGAATTGGTTGAAAAAGGTATAAAACAACCTGTAATTTCAGGAGGCTATTATACATGGCGAGCCCTTGCGGACGATCTCAATCCGCCGAACGAATCATTCACTCAGGTAATATCCGCCTATCCTTATTTTCCTGATACCTCAACTATTACTATGGCGTTTGGCAGCAGTAGCACTAAGAATATAAACCTGACCATGTTACCTACAGGCAGTATATCGGGAACTATAATAGATGCCATATCAGAGTTACCTGTTGAAACTACCGTCTTTTTAAGCGTAGGTAGCGATCAAATTGAAGACTTTGTATTAGAGACCGCTTCTGATTCGCTCGGATTTTACCGATTCGACAGCCTCTTTATATCTCTGCCCGGTGTGATAACTTATAAAAGCATCACTCTTGAACCGGGATTATCGGACGTGGCAGTTAACATCACCGATATAACTGTGAATGAAGGTAACAATGTTATCAATATCACTCTGAATGCCGCTGATCTGATGTTGGTGAATGACGATCCGACAGGAAATTATATAGACTTCTATCTCGATGCTCTTGATTCGCTTCGCATTACATATAGCCAGTGGAAATCAATGGATAAGGGCCCCGCCTCAACAATAAATATCGATCGGTTCGGGTTTCCCGTTATAATTTGGTTCACAGGAGATGCGGGATTAGATGCCATAAGTCCGGCAGAAGAAGATAGTCTGATTCAATTTCTTGACGGCGGGGGAAGACTGTTTATTACAGGACAGAATGTGGTCGAGTCCCTTCCTCCCGCAAGCACGCTTCTCACTGACTACTTTGAAGTCAGTCATGGAGGTAATAACGCAAGTGATATTGTAATGAGAGGGATCTCAGGAGATCCTGTGACAGACGGGTTTTCTCTATTTGGTATTTTCGGCGGCAATGCCGCACACAATCAAACTTCTCCCGACATCTTTATGCCCACCGGTAACGCATCAGCAGCGATTAAATATGGAACTACTGGAGAAAACGTATCCGCTGTTTCTATCGACAACGGCACATACAAGATTTTCCTGGCAGGGTTCGGAATGGAAGCTCTCGTGGAACTAGACCCGACACTTACCAAGCGGCATGAATTACTTTCCGGAGTGCTGGACTGGTTTGAAGTCCGAAGCTCTATTGATGTGAAAGAAGACCTGTCCGTAGCTCTGCCGAAACAATTCGTTCTTGAGCAGAATTATCCTAACCCGTTTAATCCCGAGACTTCGATAGATTATTCTCTTTTTCAGAGCGCGAAAGTTAAAATAACCATTTTCAATATTCTCGGTCAGCGTGTGAAGACGCTTGTGGACAGAGACTTATCAGCCGGAAAATATACCGTCATCTGGAACGGTTCGGCCGAAAGCGGAAGATTGGTCGCGTCGGGAGTTTATTTTTATCGGTTAGAGGCTATCAGCAGCTCTCAGGCAGGCAATAAAGTTTTTGTCGATACTAAGAAGATGCTCTTTTTGAAATAATCTATTCGGCTGTTCAAAGTCCCGGGCGCATCATCTTCATTATTGCGCCACCGATGGATGCTGCCGTTTTTCTCGGAACTAACCGCGCCATAAAAGCTCCCATATAATTAATTGTTCCGTGTATAACAGAAGCTCTACCGCCTAATTTTTTAAGCGCTAATCTCACTACATCCGGCGATTTTGCCGGTGTAGGACCGCGACTCCGTTCAACATTAGCACGCGATTGAAATTCAGTTGTGGTATAGCCCGGCGACAGCGCCATCACATCAACGCCAAGATTTTTGTATTCACCCCATAATCCTTCGGCAAGAAATAGGTTAAAGGATTTTGTTGCCGAATAGACACTGAAATATGGTACGCCCTGATACGCCGCCGTTGACGCTAAAAATATGACTGCGCCTTTCTTTCTCTCTACCATTTTTCCTATTAAAACTCCTGTAAGAGCTACAGGGGCAACACAATTCAGTTTCACCATATTGACCTGATAATCCATATCATTCTCGTGAAACCGCCCCAGAGAACCATATCCGGCGTTATTTATTAAGATGCCCACTTCCTTATCGCTCACACCGTTCTTGATGTTTTCAACGGCATCGGGTTCGATCAAGTCCTGTCTAATAACCTGAGTTTTAACTCCGTAAGCTTCTTCAACTTCTTCGGCGATTGCTTCCATCATCTCTGTTCGTCTCGCGATGAGGATAACGTTCATCCCTTTTTCAGCGAGTTGCCGGACAAAATCCGCTCCGATTCCCGATGATGCTCCGGTAACAAGCGCCCATTCGCCGTATCTTTCCTGCCAGGTTTTCAAATACCGGTTCGCCTATTTTGCCAGCAGTTCTTTTCTTCGTTTCGTTCGGGTTCGCGAGTCTATAGAATCCACCGCCCTAACGGCATATTCCTGCGCCGTA
>JACZTG010000008.1 GCA_022573815.1 Candidatus Neomarinimicrobiota bacterium | reverse complement strand
ATATATTCCCAGCACGCAGCAAATGAATTTCTCTTAAATCCACTTGATGACTTAACTGCAGCAGGAAGGGCAGCCGGGCACTATGTCCGAGACGCACTCGCAATGGGCCATAAAATGGGCATTTTAGCCTCCAGCGACGGTCATTATGGCTATCCGGGAAACGGATGGATGTGGGCTGCAACTGCCCTTGACTCGACCTCCAGAGGCACGGGCTTAACCGGTATTTACGCAGATACCCTTACCAGGGAATCACTGTTTGCTGCGCTTGAGGACCGTAGAGTATTCGCAACTACAGATCATAGAACGATAGTTAAGTTTAAGGTGAACGGGGAATGGATGGGTTCAGAGATTCAATCCGATTCTATCCCGTTAATCAGTGGAAGTGTGCTCTCCCATACTCCAATCAAAGGAGTCGAGATTATAAAATTTGATGGTCTGATTTATCATATAATTCCTCTTGATTTCGAGGGAGGCAGTTCATCAATGAACTTTTCCTACCGGGATTCTTCGTATGTGCGGAGTTCATTTTACTATTTGAGGGTAATCTCTTTCGGAAATTGGAATGATCGTTTTGCCTGGTCGAGTCCGGTTTGGGTGAACAAGCCGGTGTCAACTGAATTGGTGGAACTCCCATCAACGATTGAATATGGATATTTCAGTGAATCGGACAGCGCTTATATAAATGAAATCGGATATAGCTTCAGATCGGACAATGTGCCTTTCACTGCTGGTGAAACAATCAGTTTTGAAGCCTACAATATTCGAAAGAGCAATGCAGTATCAGTGTTCGTTAACGGTATTTTTCTCTCATATCTCAATACAACAGATGAAAACAGTTGGGGAACAGTCAAATCATTAATAATTCCTATGAATCTTGTTGATTCCGTTAATGTCATAAGGTTCGAAAACACTGATGCATTATTAAATAATGAGATTTCAGAATGGGGTGTCCGGAATATAGAACCGTCATCCCCAATAATTGGTATATCTCCGGGAGGTACCTCTGTTATTAGATCGTATGAGTTAAAACAGAACTTTCCCAATCCATTCAATCCCATAACCACTATTGAATACTCTTTGGAAACTCGGTCTGATATTTCTCTTATTATCTTCAATCTAAATGGTCAAGAGGTAGCACGATTGGTAGATGAAGAAAAAGGGGCAGGTAAACACTCGGTGAAATGGGATGCCTCTGACTTGGCGTCGGGTATTTATTTCTACCGCCTCCAAGCCAACCCGACATCAGTCTTGCGGGCAGGCAATTTCGTCCGAACGAAGAAGATGGTACTCCTAAAATAAGACTGAATTGTCAGCGATAATTCAGAGATTCTTTTCGGTATTGTAAAATAAAATAAGGTTTGGATTCTTGATATTGGAATCCAAACCTTATTGAATAACCTTAAATAAATCTATTCAGTAGCTACGCGACTTCCTTGGTGGCGTTTTGCATAACTCCCGCAAGTAAACCATATACTTCAGTCCACGCGAACTTTACATCAGGAGTAAATGCGTCACCTAATCCTTTTTCGAGCGTCCATAAAAGCGCTTCACCTACTGTATTGTAGTGCTCAGGTTTCACCCCGTAACCGACATGTTTTCTACCGAGCTCTTCAACTGCCCCGACGATACTGTCTAAATTATTCAGTCCGTTCACCGCGAAGGATAGCGTGCTCATTAGCTTTTTACCCTGTTCTTTGATATTACCTTTGAACATAGGCCTTAAGGTTGGGTCGAGTTCAAAGAGCCTTTTATAGAAAAGGTCTGCTGCCACCTCTGATATCGGCCGAATTTTATCGAAACTATCCTGTACTAACCTTATCTGTTCGTTAGTCATGGATCTTCCTTTCCGCAAATTTATTGTTTGATTGTTTTCCGTACTGCATAATCATCTTATCGCACAATATCAAAAAAATTTAACGGTTTAATTTATTTGGTGAGACAATTGCCCGTGCTTAGGTAGGTTCCTTCGTTCAACGATATGAAAAGTCGCGTAAAAATTAATGGTCTATTACAGAGAGAAGTGGCACTTCCTAAAACGATTCATCACTCCTCTGTAATAAGAATTCAACTTTTATATCTATTCTAACTTTATCGCCTGCGAGTACTTCCTTCAGCCTACTTAATTTTAGATTGTAATCCGAGCGTTTAATAATTGCGCTGATTTGCCATTCAGTGATTGTTTGATTATCTTTGGCGGTATCCCCTCCCAAACGTATCGCATCCAATATCACTGTACGGGTTATATCTTTTATCCGCAAATCACCGCTAATTTTATAAATATTATCTTTTACTAATTCAATTTGCTTGCCATGAAAATTCATTTCAGGATACTTATTAACGAAAAAGAGATTTTCCGACTTCAGATCACTGTCTCTCTTCTCGTTGCCCGTTTCAATACTGTTTGTGTAAATTTTAATCTCTATATCAGCTTCGCTGAAATCAGGTTTCTCACTCATAAAAGTTGCGTCAAATTCGCGAAATTCCCCCTTTATCTTCCCGAACATCAGGTATTTGATTGAAAACTCAATGCGGGAATTTTCTCGAGATAATTCCCAGGTTTTGGTTTGAGCATAACAGGGAGAAAGAGCTACTGTTTCCAGCAGAAATAGAACTATTAAATAACAGCAGCCTTTATGAATAATCAGACTCAGGGGTTATCATACTATATAATATTACCTAATAGCGCATATATAACAGTATATTAGATTACAAATTGACTTTTAATGATATATATTTGGCATCTGAGTTCCCGTTTAATAAGGAGGAGTATGACTTTTGAGTACTCATGATTACATAGAAGATGAGCGGAATAAAAATATACTTATCTATATTAACGGCGAGCTGACTCTACGAGAGGAAGCAAAAATATCTGTTTTCGACAGCGGATTTCTGCTTGGAGACGGTGTTTGGGAGGGTATCAGACTCCACAACGGGAAGTTGGCATTTGGAGATGCGCATTTAGATCGGCTTTATGAAGGCGCTAAAGCGTTAGATATAAATATCGGTATGACGAAAAAAGAAATGGAAGCAGCGGTAATGAGCGCTGTTGAAGCAAATTCAATGGAATCCGGTGTGCATATCCGATTGATTGTTTCCAGAGGTCTTAAACGAACACCATACCAACATCCTTCTGCCAATGTAGGCGGTCCGACTATCGTAATAATCCCGGAATATAAGACGCCAAATAAAGATATACTTACTAATACTCTGCGACTTTTCACTGTAAAGGTTCGTAGATCCCATCCCGATATTCAAGATCCGAAGCTCAATACGCTGTCAAAACATAATTGCATCGCGGCGTGTATCGAGGCGGATAAAGCGGGCTATGATGAGGCTTTGATGCTGGACATGGACGGAAATGTCTCGACATGTAATTCCACCAATTTTTTCATTGTCAGAGACGGTGAAGTCTGGACATCAACAGGTATGTATTGTCTTAACGGTATTACACGAGGAAATATTATCAGTCTCTGCCGGGAAAACGAAATTTCTGTTTACGAGAAAGATTTTTCGTTATCTGATGTTTATTCTGCGGCTGAATCATTCGTGACAGGTACTTTTGGAGGAGTCATTCCCGTTAGCGAAGTGGACGGAAGAATATTCGGTGACGGTAAGCGGGGAACTATGACGGAACGCTTGCAAAAACTGTATGCCGACTTGATTAAAAAAGAATGTCCTGAATAAGAATGGATAGTCCTGTTAGAATTGCGATGTGGTCAGGACCGCGAAATATATCAACGGCATTGATGCGCTCGTTTGAGGCTCGGGGAGATTCATTCGTAACCGACGAGCCTCTATATAGCCACTATCTATACGAAACCGGAATAGATCATCCTATGAGGGATGAGATTATCGCGACTTACGAATCCGATTGGCATAAGGTAATAGATTGGCTTGGCGGACCTGTTCCGAACGATAAAAAAATCTGGTATCAAAAGCATATGTCTCATCATCTGTTGCCGCATATTGACAGAGAATGGATAAGGAGCTTTCAAAACTGCTTTTTGATTCGGGAACCAAAAGAAGTACTCCTTTCATACAACAAAAAACGCGAGACGGTGAGTCTTGAGGGTTTGGGTTATAGGCAGCAATCGGAGCTATTTGATTTTTTGAAAGTAGCCACAGGAAACAGTCCTGCGGTTATAGATTCACGTGATGTGCTTGAAAATCCTAACGAAATTCTGACGCTTCTCTGCGAAAACATCGGTATAGAATTCACCGAAGAGATGTTAGAATGGAAACCGGGCTTACGTGAAACGGATGGAATTTGGGCAGAGCATTGGTACGATTCGGTTAAGGAGACGACAGGCTTCGGGAAATATCAGCCTAATCCTGAAAAACTTCCTTCGGAATTTGATTCACTTTTAGAGGAATGCCGAAGTTATTATAAAAAATTATGGGAAGTGCGGATTAGGGTTTAGGACTTATTGTATTCCAAGATTAACTCAAGTGGAAAAACCGCTATGAATGACAAAGAATAAAAGGAAATTACTCATTAAGGCATTTTTATTGCCCCTGTTTCTGATAGACATTACCTTGAAACATTGATAAATTAATTCCGATTATGGAGTATCGCCATGGGGGTAAACTATGAATAAGAAATTCGTCTCACTTTTTCTTGCGATAATTGTCCTGAATTTTCCGGTCACGATATATTCTCAAAAATCAGTAGCTCGAGAGTGGAATGATGTGCTGTTAGAGGCAATTAGAGAAGATTTTGCACGACCCACTGTACACGCGCGAAATCTATTTCACACTTCAGTGGGCAACATACAGGGACGCGTCCGACCAGTGTAGCCTCTCACGGATTTTCGGAGGAATTCACCCGCCGGCGGATGATATACCTGGTCGCCTGATAGGAGAAACAATAGGTATTGAAGCCGTCCAACTCGCTAAGAAATATTTTACGGGAACTATAACAGCTGTACAAAAATTTGATGACAATTTACCGACAGGATATGTTTTACACTCGAACTTTCCCAATCCGTTTAACCCGGTGACGACTTTAAAATATTCATTGCCTGTGCCCGGCAAGGTGGTACTGACGATTTTCGATTTGCGAGGACGGGAGATAGAACGTCTCGTAAACAATGAGCTATCTGCCGGGGTCCATACAATTGTTTGGGACGCATCGAATGTAGCGTCAGGAGTGTATTTTTACCGATTACAGGCTAACGATTTTACACAAACGAAAAAGATGGCGCTACTAAAATAAAGAAGTATTCGTATCGTTTTGGTTATACTCAATAAAATCATACGGAGTATTCCAAGTGGACATATAGCTTCTGTCATCAAGCAATTCATAATCCAAATCGAAATATTGCTTAAATATGACTCGAAATGAATTGACAGGAGAGATATTCTCATAAAGCTGTTCGTAATTCCCGTCGTGGAAGTAGTAAGCATTCAATATTGAAAGTGTCTCTTTAAAATTGGATTTTTCAATATTTTCCCAATCAAGGAACGAACGGGGTCCATGGTCACCCTGAATAATAATAATAGTAGGTCTCTCAGGATTAGCAAGTATACTGTTGATAATCTCTTTTAATTCACTGTTTAGATAGGTTAGTTGGTTTCCATATTCTTCATGATATTTTTCTCTGCTCGTACCCGGATATTGAAAGTATTCAGATCCATCGTCAGTTGTGAATTCCCAGGGAGCATCTCGGGGATTACCATGCTCATCAAAGACAAACGGAGGATGGGGAGACATTATATGAGCAAAGATATAAGTCGGCGAGCTAAATTTCGGTATATCCTTTAGATTTTCAAAAGTACCAAGAATTCTTTTTCGGTGAAATGAATACTGGTCATAAAATTTGTAGCCTCTCGACACTAATGGTACAAGAAGTGTGGTATTAAAAAGTAAGTTATCAAATTCCGTCATATATACTTGATTATTATATACATCGGCATTTAATAATTCTGTGTGGATGTAGCCTGAGGAAAAGGCAAATATATTGTAGCCGAATTTTTTTATGATTTTAAAAAAACGAAAATCTCTGATCGGATATTTCCACCAATGTTTATCCCTTGATTCTGAGGTGATCCACGGGAGTACTTCCTCAAGATAGTTTAAATTAAACATAGAGCCTAAAGACAGATAGGTCTGAGAATAGTTAGTGACACTCTTTTGGGCAACATAAAATCCTTTACTCTCCAAATAGTTGGTGAAATCACTGTTATCATAGTTATAAAGCTCTTTCAAAACATCTTCTCTTCCGTACGCATCAAGAATCAGATGATAAATATTAGGCAACATCTCAGGATTGAGGCTGTCTTGAATTTCTATTTGATTGTTTACCATAGAGTTTTCATTGTCATTTGAGTGAGTAATAGCAAAAATGGCGATATTGAACAGGGAAAAAGATATTAGAGTTATAGAAAATACGTTCAAAAAACCCGTAAGAATGCGAAAATTGCTTTTAGATCTAACGATAAAAAAGATTCCGGCTCCAAGAAGAATAATCTCCACAAAAAAAATAATAATGTCCACATTTGTTCCGTCGTCCAATTCCCTTATCAAATTAAAGATAGACCTGTACGAGAAAAATAGCAGATAAAAAAAGCTCAGAATAATACCCGTTTTAGCGTTGTTTTTAGTTATGAATCGCAATGCAATAATCAGGAAAATGGTAATCGTTAATATAAAAATCAGTGGCGCAGACAGCTGCGATAAATAAGTATCATAAATATTGTGTGAGTAAAGAAACAATACCGGATAGATTCCGAAGAGAAAGGGATGGATAAAGGCTTTAGCGGATTTATCCACCATTTTTTCGGCTGTTATTTTTCATTAGGTAAATTGTTCTCTCAGAATCGACAATCCTATCAGAGTTTATAATAGTGAAAAAATCGGCGTAAACTCGTTCAAATTCGGTTTGATTATAATCGGGGAAAATGTCTTCTCTTGACGATAGAAGTCTCTGAACCTGCGAGTCAGTTTTAGGGACGAATTCGATGATGAGATAATTGCAAATCCTTGAAAACAGTTCAGCAGTTTTCCAAAGCGGAAGATTATTCGAAATCGCAAGATGATGAATTAAAGCAAGCGCCATAGCGGTATCAGCGGGACCCCGTTCGAGAAGGGAACTCCGTTCATCATTCTCCCAGCCGACGGCAGGGCTTGGGTTTGTAAGGTCTATCAACAACGGAAGAATGTTTGTCTCGGACTGATTCCGGGCATTCAGGTAATTATTCTCCACGGCGGCGGGATCGCTGTCGAAGGAAAGAGTAAAAATAGCTTCGTCACTTGCCAATCGGCTGAATATCCCGTCATTTGCTCCTAAGTCCCATAACTTTTTCGGTTTCGAAATCTTGATGTATTCGGAAACCAATTCTTTTTTGTGAATATGTCCCGATTCGGAATAGTTTGTATCTGAATAATAGTTATGCCACTCGGTTCCGACCGGTTTCCACTTAAGCTTCCGAATTGCTGATTCAAGGCTGTCAATCAGTCCGCGCATAGCGTTCAGGCTAAAAGAAGGATTTTCTTTTTTAATTGCCTTATCCGCAAAATGGCTTTGACTTTTTGAATGCAGATGTATGTGCGAGAGAATCGAATATTTCAGATAAGACCGAAAAGGAAGAAGAGTTGCTGCGAGATCTAATGGGATTCCGTCAATATATGTTTTCAGCAAAGAACTCAAACGAATATCCCGGAAAGACATCAGCGCAAGAGGCGCAAGAAAGTGCTGACAAAACTGTTTATATGCTATCCACGGCTCTCCATCTATATGCTGCGCAAATGACAGCGTATCGATAATCAGAGGTTTACCGTTCAGGAATTGAACATTATAGGCACTGGCATCTTTCAGCGATATTCCTACTTTTAATGCTTTCTTCTGAACAGCGAGCGTTAACAATGCGGCGTCTTTCAACTGGCTGAAAGACCATTCATAAGAGTATGAAATGAATGGAATAAACTCAGGTTTTATGATTTTGTAAGCATCGCTGTTTTTGGAAGATTCGAAGCTTATTTCTTCGTGCGGAATGAGCAATTCCTCTTTGGTTAATGTCTCATACAGACCGGAACTCATTAGCAGATCATAGTCAGATTTGTAGCTGTGGTTTATCTGCCTAAATAGATGACCGTCTTCAAAAAAAATAAAACCGCTTGGGTCGCGAAAAGAACCCGGATGAGTCTTTTTAGTCATCTTTGTTATCTGAGGAAGGATTTTCGGTGGGCGATTTGCTGAAAAAAGATTTTATCTTTTCCCAGTATACTTTAACCAAATAAGATGCTCCGAAAAGTGCACCAAACAACAGCTGAATAATATAACTGCCCGAGCCGGGGTCTAAATACGCCTGCGCGAAATTAGGAAAAGTTAATATCGATACCGCGGCGAAAATCAATATTTGTCTGTATGTCAGGATATTTTTTTTCAAGATATTGGTTTTTTAATTTCGGACAGATATTAACACAATTTCGTCCAATGTGGCAAGTAACTTTTACCTTTGTGAAGATTATCAAGGTGTAATTCGGCAATAAAAGTGAATAAAAGGTGATTAAAAACACATTTTATTGTAAATTATCGGATAACTTGTATGTCAGAGCAATATAGTAATACGATTATAATTAATTAGGAGATTTAGTGATGCAAAAATTTTATTCGGCAATAATTGTCGGATTGTTTCTATCGTCTTTAATAGCAGGGTGCGATAGCACTTCCGAACCCGTAGGAACGACAGGAACATTTAATATAAGAATCACAGACGCGCCTGCTGCATTTGATGCCGTTAATATCACATTTACCGAAATATCCGTGATTCAATCGGGTGGAAGCCCAATTGTGGTCAGCGATGCCACTCAAACTATAAATTTAATCGAATGGAGTAACGGACTTTCAACACCATTAGGAAGTATAGAGCTGGAAGCGGGAACGTATAATCAGATTCGTTTGATTATAGAATCAGCCTCAGTTACGATTGACGAGGTGACTTCTGACATCACCGTACCAAGCGGAGCTCAGACAGGATTAAAACTTACCCATCAGTTTACCCTGGAAGCCGGCTCTACATATGACCTTATGATCGATTTTGACGCATCAAGATCGGTCGTTTCTGCGGGTCAAAATGCAAATCCAAAATTTCTGTTGAAACCCACAATACGTTTGGTAGCTATAGCAACCTCAGGCTCTATATCAGGAGCAGTTTCATCACCTGCTAATGTCCCTGTAGCGCTGGCGCTCTCAGGCGAAGATACTGTTTCGACCGTTTTTGTTGACACTCTTTCGGGTGAATTTCAACTCGCATTCCTTGACGCAGGTTCATATGACATTATCGTGGAAGATTCAACCGGAGCTCGTTTTGATTCAGCAGCTGTTGAAGTCACAGTAGGAGCTGATAACGACCTCGGCACTATTGATTTGCAATGATATTTGCGGAAGAATAGACTCCCAATAATTTAATAAAATATACAACCCCTGAATACTTATTAGCATTCAGGGGTTGTGGTTTATAGGGAAGGTATAATTACAGTGCGGACAGCTTCGCCGCCGAAATTCTCCAGCCGGTCAAGAACAGAGTTTATTTCATCCGCATCAAGAGGTATACGCTTTGAGACAGCTGAGTCTAAATTTAGTTTTCCATCCTGAACCAGCTTGATAAGCTGCGGCAATTCGCTTGCAAGATGGTCGGAGACTCCTATGATTTCAGTCTCTTTATTAATAAGATCGGTATGAGTTTCAATTTCCATCGGATTATTGCTTAAACCGACGATTGCCGCTCGCCCAAAGACAGCTAACGACCGAACAGCCTGTCCCATAGTTTGCGGAAGACCTATAAGTTCCAATGCCACGTTAACCCCTTTGCCGTTAGTCAATCGCAGTATCTCATTTACAGGGTCTACTTCCGAGGCATCTACTTTTATAGAACCGAAATGTTCAGCTTGAGTTAATTTTTCTTTATTGATATCCACAGCGTAAACTTCCGATGCGCCCTGCGATTTAGCGATTTGAATAGCCGCCATTCCAAGACCCCCGATACCGAATACAGCAACGGTTTCACCTTCTTTGAGCCGGGCTTTACAGAGAGCGTGAAAGGAAGTGGCGCTGGAACACATCATTATCGCTCCCGGCTCAAAAGGAATCTCTTCCGGTAAAATGAAAACACTCTTTTCCGGAACTGCAATATACTCGGCATAGCCGCCATTTAAACTATTACCAATCATTTTCACGGAAGTGCAGAATTGCTCTTTCTCCATGAGACAATATTCGCATTCTCCACAGGAAATCAGGTAATGAACGCAGACACGATCTCCCACATTGAAATTCGTGACTTCCGTTCCCACCTCTTCAATAACACCTGAAATTTCATGACCGAGCGTAACCGGAAGCTTTTCATCGGATAAAGCCCCCGCTCGATAATGTGCGTCAGAATGGCAAATTCCCGCTGCCTTGACGGCTATAAGAACATCGTCGGATTGAAGTGAAGGAATTTCCACATCCCGTAATTCAAGAGGTCGTCCGGGTGTAATAAGCTGAACAGCTTTCATCATATCATATTAAACATTAAAGCGGAAATTACAAATGTCACCGTCTTCAAGCAGATAATCTTTACCTTTCAGGAGAGATTTACCTGCCGCCTTTACTGCTTGTTCACTCCCTTCTTCAATTAAATCATCATACTTAATCACCTCAACTCTAATAAAACCCCTTTCGATATCGGTATGAATTTTACCGCCGGCAACCGGAGCCAATGTCCCCTTTTTGATGGTCCATGCTCTCGCTTCATCCTCTCCCATAGTGTAAAAAGACATCAATCCGAGTAAATCATAAGCCGCTGAATTGAGCCTGCTTACACCGGATTCACTTATTCCAAGATCGTTCAGAAATGCGGAGCGTTCATCGGAGTTTTCGATAGCCATTATCTCTTTTTCGATTAATGCTGAGACACGGAAAATATTTTCCTTGCTGTCTTCTGTCATCTTATCCTCATCCACATTAAGACACCAAAGTATCGGTTTTAGTGACAGAAAATTCAAGCTCCTGACAGATTTGATTTCTTCATCATTCAGAGAGAGGGTATTAAGAAGAATATTGTCATTTAACGCATCATTAAATTTAATAACTGTATTTTCTTCCACCTGCTGGTTGTGGGTGGGTTTGGCACGTTTTCTGTCTTTGGCGATACGTTCCAGCCGACTTTCAGTTAAAGAAAGATCGGCAATTAATAATTCTGCTTCGATGTTTTGTCTGTCTCTATCGGCATTCACCGAGCCGTCAGTATGGTAAACTTCCTCGGAACTAAATTCCCGAACGACTATACAAAGCAGATCGCTCAATCGTGCTGCATCAATCCATGAAGAGTTACCACTTCCCGGATCGATATCGGTACAAAGTTTTATCAGTGTTTCGGCATATGTGATTTTCTCCGGTTTTTCAATCTTAGCAATAGAATCGACTCTGGGATCTCTAACAGGCGCAACGCCTTCCAGTGGTTCGGAGAGTTGACCGGAAGGAACTTCTCTTCCGGTAAGCAATGAAAACAGCGTTCTCTTGCCCGATTGTGGTAATCCTATAAGCGATATATTCATTTCTGTATAGCTTCTCTCATTATTTCATACCAAGTAGAAGGCGAATTTAAGCCTATTTACTAAAAAGGAAACGATAATTTAATGATATTGTAAGATTTTTTATCAAATTCCTCCGTCAGTTCAGCTTGCAGGCGAAAATAGAATGTTATAAATTTGTACTAAGGATAAGCGCCATAAATAATTTCATTTCAGGAGTATTAAATTGGCTAAAATCGGAATTCAGGGAGGAAAAGGGAGTTTTTCGGAGGAAGCAGCGAAAGTATTCGCCGTCAACAACGGCATTGATCCATTTGAGATAGATTACCTGATCACTTCGGAAAAAGCCATAGCAGCAGTTGAGAATGACGATGTAGATTACGGAGTATTTGCGATAGAAAACGCCAAGGGGGGAGTGGTTATCGAAAGCGTTGAGGCGCTCGCTAATCATAAATGTAAAATTATTGAGATGTTTCATATATCCATCAGTCAAAATTTGTTAGTAAGACAAGATACGTTAATAGGTGACATCACAGAAATATACTCTCATCAGCAAGCGTTGAGACAATGCCGGGATTTTCTTGCGGAACATTTTTGGACAAGACCGTTGGTAGAAGCTGACGATACTGCTGAATCAGCGCGCAGGCTGTCAGAGGGTAAAATACCGGAAACAGCCGCTGTCGTAGCATCGAAATATTGCGCTGATCTTTACGGGTTAACGATATTACAGGAAGATATTCAGGATTTGAAGAACAATCTTACGCTATTTATAGGGATTAAAAAATTCGGATAGACATTAAAATTAGAGCCGGATATAATCCTCCGGCTCTGAATTCTGAGCTATTTACAAGCTCCATAAAGTAAGCATCATTCAGCTTAATATTCTTTTGTACTGAGATCAGCGTATATTAAATTCGTGATTGTCATCAATTAAACATTATTGTAATTATGCGAATAGTAAAAATAATTATAGCGTCATATATAGGCTCATATATAGGCTTCTTGTTTGGAGAATATGTGATTGTCAAGATTGCAGGGGAGCAAATTGACATTATTGAAATCCTGACTACAGGGGCAGTTGATATTCCACCCGTATTAATTGGCTCGGTATTATCCGGGTTGATTGGTACGATTGCCGGAGTGAGTTTTGTCAAAAAGGGAAAAATAAGGGCGTTGGTTGGCGGATGCGGAGCGTTTTTAGGGCTGACCGCAGCGACATTGATGATATACAACGTACAAACATTCTTCAAAACGTATTATTTGATTTATCCACTGTTTGCATTTTCAGGTTGGGAACTCGGGATGTATGCATTTAAAGATTATTTTCAAATGGAAAAATCTGCCTAATCTAAAGAAAAAAATCAGTTATTAATTAAAAAATATTATATGTAATTCAATTTACTTTTAGTAGTTAGAAAAATTAGTATTATTTCAAAGGGAATATAGGTAATGATTGCAGGACTAAATAAATATGAAACGAGAAATGATTAGATGAACTCAGCGCATCAAATACCGGAAAACAATTATTCTCCAACTATGTTGAAGAGTTCAATATTAGTAATGCTGTTAATATCAGCAATATTGATAGTGATGGCGCCGGATAATTTATCCGCACGTGATAGCCTTAATGTGAGTGAAAGAGATTCTGTCAGAGTAATCAAATTTCAATCCCGAAAAAATATACCACAGCATATTCTCGCACTTCCAAGCACAATTTGGACGCAACTGTACAAACCGTTAGGAGAGATTGTTATTTGGGGAGAAAGCAATAGAATAGACCGGCGAGTGCTAAATATTTTGATGAATGAAGATAGGACCGCAGGTATATTCCCAATAGCGTCTATCGGTGGCAAAAATAATTTTTCGGCCGGTATAGCTTTATTTGACAACAACCTTAGAAATAAGAATATTTCAATTTCTGGTTTCGGTCTTTATCACAATCCTGATAATATTTTCGTCGGAGCGAAGTATAGGATGCCTGTTAGTAATAACTCCGGCAGTCTGGGCGTTTCAGCAATTTTATGGAGTGACGATGAGGAAGTGGTTTATGGCATTGGTGGAAACAGCTCATTGGTCAATGATAGTCTGGCATATGGAATTGATGATAAATATATCGAGATAGACTGGACGATTAAATGGGAAAAAGAATCCGGTCGCTATGTTATGACGGATTATCAAAGACGGAGGAAGCGAGGTAGAGCTAATCATTTTACAACCAAACTGTTTCTCCGTTTCAGTGAAGTAAATATTGACGAGGGGCTCAACCGTTACCCCACCGTACCTACTACAATTTTAGGGTATGGAAATACAACGCTTTTTGAAACAGGGATTCAGTGGACCTATGATACAAGGAATCACGAGTTTAATCCGAGAATGGGGAATCTGCTGCGGTTGTTCACAGAATATACACGACAAATGAATGGGTCCGAATTTAGATATTTGCGCTACACTGTAGAGTATCAAAAATATATCGAGCTGTTTAAGAAAAACCGGGTGTTTGCGTTTCGAGTTATTCTTGATGGGACTGCAAGACCCAAAGGGAAAGTCATTCCATTTTATCGAATGAGTATCCTTGGTTCCCACGATACTCTCAGGGGATTCAAAGAAGGTAGATTCAGGGATTTTGGTTCGCTGCTTGCCAATTTCGAATACCGCTATCCGATATGGGATAGTTTCGACGGTGTAATATTCCTTGATACAGGACAGGTTTATAAGGATTTGGATGATGTGAAATATTCCTCTTTGCATACCGGCTACGGAGCAGGGGTAAGGCTAAGACTGAAGAATAGTTTTCTTGCGCGAATTCAGGTGGGATATAGTTCAGAAGGTCATCGTACAGTAGCGCAATTTTCGCAGATATTCAACTGAGATTTGTGAATGAGATTAACAAAACATAGTAAAAGATTTCAACGTCTTTTATACCCTGCAGTACTCATCACTTTTTTTGGGTGTACTTCTGAGAAAATCAATTATAATCACACACCGGCTTGGATAGAAAGCGACAGAGAGCACATTTCGGTCCCGAAAGAGAACGCTGAAAACCAACTATGGGACATTATAGAACATGACGGATTTTACGAGATAGGAAAAGTGCTTGATATCGGATGGGTTTCAAGAAAAATCGGCTACAATTTAGGAATCGTCGGTTCCAGAGAAGCCGACAATTTAAACAGTCTTGATGATAATCCGAATTCCACATGGTTTACACACCGGCACGGAAAGAATCGAATGAGTGTAGAAGAGCTAATGAGGGGACCAAATAGTACAGACGGACCGGATTCTTCAGGTGTTATAACTATTATTAAGGGGAAGTTTGAAGGAGTGTCCATTGGATTTATAATTATTGACTCAAAGGGCGATAAATATTTTTTAAAATTTGATGGACCCGGATTCTATGAGATGTCCACTTCGGCAGAAGTTATAAGTACTAAATTTTTTCACTCCGCGGGCTACAATGTCCCTGAAAACCATATATTTTACTTTAAATATTCTCAATTAAAAATCGGACCGGAAGCAGTTGTGCCTACTGCGGATAAAAGAGAGCGTAAAATGACGATGGAGGATATAGAAAAAATGCTTTCTTCACAAAGGAGAAACAGTGAAGGAAAAATTCGATCAGTTGCCAGTAAATGGTTAACCGGCTCTCCTATCGGACCTTTCCAATTTCATGGAAGAAGAGCAGATGACCCAAATGATAGTGTCGATCACGAACATAGAAGAGAATTAAGGGGATTGCGTGTCTTGAGTTCCTGGTTGGGGGACACTGATAGGAGAATGGCAAATACGCTCGATATGTATATCACGGATGAAAAGAACAGAAAGTATATAAAGCATTATCTTATAGATATGGGATCAACATTGGGTAGCGGTTGGGATCATCCGCATTCTCCACGCAATGGAAATGAATATGATTTCGATTTTGAAAACGTTGCCAAAGCATTTCTGATGCTCGGAATGTACGAAGAGCCCTGGGATAGTCTTGATTCCCTTAACTATACGTCAATAGGAATGATAGAATCGGAAGTATTCGATCCGAAATCCTGGGTGGGAATGTATCCCAATCCTGCCAGTGAAAATATGACTTATCGTGATGCGTATTGGGGCGCAAAAATCGTTATGAATTTTTCTGACGAAGATATAGAAGCAATAGTTAAAACCGGAGAAATTTCTGATCCTGAAGCTGCAGCCTATCTCACAAGGATTTTGATCGAACGAAGAGATAAGGTAGTATCCTACTGGTTCAGTAAAATAAATCCTCTTGACGAGTTTAAAGTATCGAAAGACAGTTCAAACAATTTCATATTTACATTTACTGATATGGCTTTAAAAGCGGGTGTTGCGGAGAAACGGAATAATCGATATACTGTGAGAGTAAAAAATGAGCAAGATAAGTCCGAAAGAGTAATTAACCTTGTGGATGCATCAGATTTTCTGTTGGAAAAATCCGTGAGAGCAAATGCTAAGCATCCGAATTACGAAATAGAGATTAAAACTACACGCGAAACATCCGGAGCTTCAAAGAAAAAGGTGAGAATTCATGTTGCATATCGAGAGAGAAAAAACGGATATGAAGTTATTGCGATAGAGAGAGATTAATAATTTATTCGGCATTTCTGAAATACGCGAAAAATCTCAGTCTTCGTAAAATAAATCTATCTGCGTTGATTTTTGCTCTGCTGATGGTGTTTATATCCGGCTGTTCAGGCGGAAGCTATGTGAGCGAATCGGTTCCTCCGGAGCTTTATAATAACTTTCCTAAGCTTGATGTCAGCGTATATGACCGAAATCCGGTATTCCTGGTTTACGGCGACAATCGCCCTTCTTACAGAGCTTATGAGAAATTAGTGTTCAGTAAAAATAACTGGTCAAAACAGAAGCTGTTGATATTTCCGATTTATGCTCCCTGGCTGATCCTGAATGATCTTTATGGCAGCATTAATTATTTTCGTGGAACGCCGGTATTTGGTCGGGATGAGAGTCGCGCTGTGCTCACACAGCTGTACGCTGAGATTGAAAACAACAATATAGATTTTATCGCTCATACGGGCGATATAGTGACAAATGGATCATATGCGAGTCATTGGGAATATTTTTTGAGAGAAACAGGAATTGAAATTCCCGTCTTGCAGAGAGTTCCTATTTATCCCGCAGCAGGAAATCACGATTATCCTAATCATAAAGAATATGGTGAGGCAAATTTTAATAGAGTATTTCCGAATTCCAAATTTTATACCAAACGCTTTAAAGATATTTTACTCATCTTCATTGATTCTACAATAATCCTTGATCAGGATGGACACTTGGGGAGCAGAGATGAACAGGATAGACTTTTTCGAAAATGGTTTGTATCACAGGCAGGCTCCGCTGAAGCCTCATGGCTTGAGCAAAAGTTGGAATCATCAAACGAAAAGTACAAAATCATATTTATGCATCATCCTCTTATTAGTTTCGGTAAACATTCCGGCGACTGGAGAAGGGATAATTGGGGAAATAATATAAGCGGAAAACGTGACGAGATTTTCAAAGTTCTCAAAAAAAATCATGTAAATGCGATATTCGCGGGTCACGAACATTACTATGAGCATAATTTACTAAGCTACGAGGAAGAAGAAATCTCCTATCAGATGCATATTGTTATTACAGGCGGAGGAGGTACTCCTGTAAGACCATTGACTTCTAACGAATCGGTAATGGAAAAAATAAAGATCGAGCAGAATATGGGATATAACGTTCAAATGCTGAAAAGAGAAGAAGCGTACAATTATTGTGTAGTTACCGTTACGGAAAACGGTATAGAGGTGATAGTTAAATCTGTAAATGGCAGAAACGCCGATTCAACAGGAATAATTGAACAATTTAAAATATTTTAAGACGGTTAATTCCGCATTGCAGTTGACATTGCATAGAAATGCCGTTAATTTTCCTTTCCAAATGAGAGATTATACCAAAAAATTATGGACAGTCGATGGCAAGAAAAAGTAAGATTTCAGATGTAGAATTAGCAAATAACATGCAGGAGTCCCACCAAAATATTCTTGAAGAAATAGGCAAAGTAATTGTCGGTCAAAAAGAGATAATCACCGGTCTTTTACTTTCCCTGTATTCCAACGGCCATTGTCTGCTTGTTGGCGTACCGGGTTTGGCAAAAACTCTCCTGATAAAAACGTTATCTCAGGTGATAGACCTCAGTTTCAGCAGAATTCAATTCACTCCTGATTTAATGCCTTCGGATATCACGGGGACGGAAATATTGGAAGAGGAAATTAATACCGGAAAGCGAGAATTTCGTTTCGTTAAGGGTCCGATATTCGCCAATATGTTGCTTGCTGATGAGATAAACCGTACTCCGCCTAAGACTCAAGCTGCGCTGTTGGAAGCGATGCAGGAGCACCAGGTAACAGCGGCAGGCCACTCGCATGTGCTGGATGAACCGTTTTTTGTGCTTGCTACCCAAAATCCGATTGAGCAGGAAGGAACCTATCCCTTGCCGGAAGCTCAGCTCGACCGATTTATGTTCAACTTAAATATAGATTATCCTTCCGAATCCGAAGAGATAAATATTGTCAAAATGACTACCGGAACACAAGAGTCACCTCCCAAAATTATTATTTCAAAGAAAGAGATCATTGAGTATCAAAATCTTGTGAGGAGGGTACCTGTTGCCGAAAATGTAATTAAATTCGCCGTCCGCCTGACATCCCAAACAAGACCGGGACTTAATGGAGCGCTTCCGATAGTAAATGAAATGGTGGAATGGGGAGCAGGTCCCAGGGCATCCCAGTATTTAATTCTCGGCGCAAAAGCCCGGGCGCTTCTTGATGGAAGAACCACGCCGTCAATTGAAGATGTTATTGCAATTTCAAAGCCCGTGTTGAGGCATCGGATGGTAATGAGTTTCGCATCTGAATCCTCAGGAGTGACTGCCGATTCATTGATTGAAAATCTCATAACGGAATCCTCTGAGAAGGAATAGATTCCGGGATGGCTAATCGCCTAAAATATTTAGACCCTGTCGCGCTATCCACAGTGAAAAACAGCCACATTCGCGCCCGTCTTGTTGTTGAGGGTTTTATCACAGGACTGCACAGGAGTCCGTATCATGGATTTAGCGTAGAATTTTCGGAACATCGTCAATATATGCCCGGAGATGAACCGAGACATATCGACTGGAAACATTTTGGGAAAACCGATAAATATTATGTAAAACAATTTGAGGAAGAAACGAATCTTAAGGCATATATCTTACTCGATTCCAGTTCTTCAATGAATTATTCGTCAGGGGGGGTAACCAAATTGGAATATGCTTCTTATATCGCCGGCTCCCTAATCTATCTGATGTTGAAGCAGAGAGACGCAGTGGGGTTATGTGTGATGGACGACGAAATCCGTACATATTTACCTCCAAGTTCCCGCTCCACCTATTTGAAGATCCTCCTTGAGCGTATGGAAGATATTACGCCCGGAGGAAATACCGACCTATCGTCGAATTTTCATGATTTAGCGGAACGGATACACCGCCGTGGATTAATAATCATTCTGTCTGATCTGCTTGAAGACCCCGAGAAGGTAATTAAAGGGCTAAAACATTTTCGTCATAAAGAACACGAGATAGTTGTTTTCCATATTCTCGACCCGTTAGAATTAAGTTTTGATTTTCCCGATGAAGCCTCATTTACTGATATGGAATCGGGTGAGCGAATTGATGTGGATCCATTGCACATCAGAAAAGACTATAAGATTAAAATGAAGAGCTTTCTTGATACCTATAAAAAAGGCTGTAGAAAAAATAATATTGATTATTACCAGCTGACTACATCTACAAATCTTGCAAAAGCATTAGAGAATTTTTTAATAAAGCGTAAAAGGGTGGGTGGTTAGTAAAACTGTGAAATAAAAAACCCCTGACTGTGTAGCAGGGGTTTTTAACGAATAATTTCTGAATCCGATTTAATCTATGGTTTGTAACCTAATTCTTTAGCTTTATCCAACGCCTTCTGCGCATCTTTCGGTTTCCCCATTTTCATATATATTCCGACCAACTTCCGCCAATAGATATTTTCGGTGGGCGCGCAGTCGATACTTTTCAATAAGTAGTTTTCGGCATCTTCGAGCCTGTCGTTCATATTTGAATAAACGACAGCGATGTTTGCAACTGCGTCACAATCATCGGGAGTTAATGCAAGGCTACTAATAAACATTTCTTCTGCCTTCTCGAAATTGTCCGCCTTAAGATATATAACTCCTAAGTTATACATCAGATTTGAATTATCAGGATCTGCTGCCATAGCTTTTTGATACATTTCTTCCGCATCGGCGGATTTTCCCGCTATATCAAAGTTTTGCGCCAATTGTTGAAGGGCAATCAAATTTCCCGGTTCCAATTCGAGGGCTTTGTTGAAGTGGTCATTAGCAATATCGAAATCTTCACTGTTGGAATATAAAAGACCTAAATTCACAAGGGCATTCACATTATCCATCTCATACTCAAGAGTTTTTATAAGATATTCTTTTGCCATCTCAGTGTTTTTGTCGCGAAGATAAATGGAAGCAAGGCTTGAATAAGCTTGGCTTTTGGTGGGTAATATGAGGATAGCCGTTTCAAAAGCCATTATTGCTTTAGCAACTACTGCATCAACATCAGTTGCGGTGCCGTTTAAAACGTTATTGAACGTTGTTGCTCCCTCATTGAACTTTTTGACCCATTGAGATTCTCTCTCAAAATTAATCTCAGATTCAAATTTAGGTGATATTGAGAGAGATTTATCAAACATAGCATTCATCTCTTCCCATCTTTTTTGCTTTGCATAGATATTATATCCAAGCCAGTAAGAGGGGAGTGGGTTTGATGGTTCAGCGCTTATGGATAGAAGTACCTGCTCCTCAGCCTTTTCCAAGTTATTTTGTTGTAGATAGACTTTTGCTGACGTCATTTCTGTACTATCACACGCTATCGAAAGGGCGGCGATGGAGAAGATGCCAATTAAGAATATCGGTAGAGAAAGATTTTTCATAATATTTTCCCGGTGTTTAATTAATAATGTTAAATTTTAACTTTATTATTTAATTGAATCAAGGATTTTATCTTTAAGATTATCATAAGGAGAATAAAACACACCTTTATCGGTTATGATAGCTGATACAAGTTTATTAGGCGTGATGTCAAAAGCCGGTGAGTAAACGGCTGTGCCAGCCGGCGCAGTTGAAACGCCAAAACCGTGTGTAACCTCAAGAGGGTCTCTCTCTTCAATTGGAATATCCTCTCCGCTAACAGCATCAAAATCGATGGTAGAAATCGGTGCAGCGACGTAAAACGGGATGTTATGATGATTAGCAAGGACTGCTACGGAATATGTTCCGATTTTATTTGCCACATCGCCGTTATTTGCAATTCTATCGGCACCTACTATAACAAAATCAATTTTCCCTTGTGACATCACATGTCCTGCCATATTATCAGTAATCAGGGTTGTGTCAACACCTGCCTGCTGCAGCTCCCACGTTGTCAATCGAGCGCCTTGAAGAAGCGGTCTTGTTTCATCAACATACATTTTAATATTTTTATCTGCGCTCAGAGCTGAATATATAATGCCAAGAGCTGTTCCGTAGCCACCTGTCGCAAGTCCTCCGGCATTACAGTGGGTCAACCCTGTTGCAGTATCCGGTAAAATCTCTGCCCCGTAATCGCCAATCCTTTTGCATGATATTATATCTTCCTCAAGAAGCTTATTCGCTTCGGCAAGAAGTGTTGATCTGATGTCATTTAAGTCGGTAGAAGAAATTGATTTTAATTTATTCATCATTCGTTCCGCCGCCCACTTTAGGTTTACGGCTGTAGGTCGGGTTGCTATAAGGTATTCAGCTACATTTTCAAGATGTACCGTGAATCCATCTATGTCACTGTTCTCATACTGCTTTGCGCCTAATACAATTCCATATGCGGCGGCAATACCTATAGCCGGTGCTCCTCTGATCCTTAGGGATTTAATCCCTTCAGCAAGGACTTTATAATCGTCTATTTCAAGTACCTTCAGTTCACCCGGAAGTAAGGTCTGGTCAATCATATGAACCTTATCGTCTTTCCAAATAATAGTGGGTGGACGGCTCATTTCTTCAATCCATTTCTCATAAGCTGAATGATGATTTGTTTTGTAGGCACCGTTATTTCTAACGTAGATACGTTCACTTTAAAAGAGGAGTTGCGTCCATATTTGCTAATTCAGATAAAATAGAAAAACGGTCATTTACCTCTTCGGGAGTAACTTTTAATAACCGCTCAACTCCAAATTCTTCCACACAGAATGAAGCGAGAATCGTTCCGGCGGCCATAGCACGTTTAAAAGTTTCTTTATCATTAGATCCGGCCATGGCTAAATACGCCATAAGTCCGCCGGCAAATGAATCTCCGGCGCCGGTAGGGTCGAATACTTCTTCCACCGGAAAAGCAGGGATAGAAAATTTAAGGTCTTTGCCATAAAGTACTGCTCCATCGGAACCTTTCTTTATAATTAAAAAGCTCGGTCCCATTCCGAGTATTGTTTGAGCCGCCCCGGATAAATTATTATTCCCGGCAAGCAGAACTGCTTCTTCCTCATTGATAAGAATAATATCAACTTTCGATATTAGATTTTTTAATTCATCTAAAGTAGTGTTAATCCATAGATTCATCGTATCGCAAGCAACAAAAGAAGCTGACTCCAATTGATCAAGGACACTTGATTGAAGCGATGGATGAATATTTCCGAGGAGTACGTAATTGGATTTTTTATGTGAATCGTTTAGTACCGGATTAAATGTTTCAAAGACGTTGAGGTTCGTAAATAGAGTGGTCCGCTGGGAGAAATCATCAGAATACACTCCACCCCAGCTGAATGTATCGCCCGCCTCCACGATTAAACCGGTGGTATCAATACCTTTTTGATTCATAATTTCTATAATATCTTTTGGATAATCCTCTCCAACTACACCGATAATCTTAGAATATGTAAATAGCGAAGCCGCCAAAGATGCGTAATTAGCAGAGCCACCGATAATCTTTTCTCGTTTACCTTTGATGGTTTCGATAGAGTCGAAAGCAATTGAACCGACTATGAGTAAACTCACAAATGCCCCTATCTAATATAATTATAAATCGACATAAATATAAGAACTGAAATAAATCTATTACAATAACTTAATAATATAAGATATTAAAATTAGTCCGCAGTGAGTTTGAATGTAATCGGAATCGAAATCCAAACTCCTACAGGCTTGTCTCTCTGTTTGGCTGGCTTAAACCGTGTTTTTCTCACTGCGTCCATTGCCGCTTCGTTTAAACCTGTATTGGGAATACCAAGTTGAATTTTTGTTTCCCGAACAATACCTTTTGCATCGATAAATGCTCGAACAATAACCATTCCTTCAATACCGGCTTCACGGGCTATGTCGGGATATTTAGCCTTTTTCTTAATAGCAGCGTAACCGCCAATAGGCACAGGGTCTTCATCATAAGCAATAAACTCTATATTCGAAAGAGGTGGAGGTGGAGGTTCGATTTCGGAGAACATATCAATCGTAGTAGGATCAATGGTAACATCGTCAAGGAGATCATCGCTTTCCGATTCTACCGGTATAGATGGTCTTGCTGGCGGGGGCGGAGCTTCAAATTGCTGTGTTACCTCAATCTTATCGATGTTAATCTCTATTTTCGGCGGTGTGAGTGAGACTCTTTTCTCCCTAAACTTTGGAAAGGCAATACCAAGAGTTATCAGCATGAAGAGAGTAACCATAAATCCTATCTCTACCAATCGGCGATAAGGGGTCTTCAGGCTAACTTCCGGTTTTTTATAGTCCATTAGCCGGATTCTGTTTTGGTAGAATAATTAATTCTCAGCGTACCTGCTTCGCGCAGTTCCTGATGAATATCGCTTACGATTCCGAAATTGGTTTTTTGATCGATTTTCATAGAGACAATCAGTTGGGGATCTTCTACAAACCGTTCATAGACAACACTTCTAACGCCTCTTGTGCTGACTATTTTATCATCGACACTAATTTTACCGGCTCGGTCCACCCAGATATAAGTCACGTGTCTTTTTGTACCCAACTTCTCAATTTTACGAGCGCGGGGAAGTGTCAGCGGAAGACCGTCAAATTTTTTAAGGACTGTTGTTACCATAAAGAAAATCAGAAGCATAAATACGATATCAGGCATTGACGCCGTAGGTATTCCCTCCTGTACTCCATGTTTTTTTTCAAATTTCATTACTCTAAAACTCCGGTTCAGCTATTGATATTCTTAAGGCGTTAGCCATCTTAAGCTGATCTATGACCGATACGAATTTCTGGTAATCAGTAGCTCTATCAGTTTTAACAGAAAAAATTAAATTTGGATTTTCTGCAATTTTCCGTTTTGCAATTTTCTTTATCTCAGATATTGCAAGAGGCACCTCATCCATCATTACCATACCTGCCGCGTTTATCAGCAAGTTAGAAATATTTTCCTTCGGGATTTCCTTTTCTTCACCCGGAGCGGGAAGGACGAGCGTGAGTCCCTTGTCCATATCTATCGTAGTCGTCACCAAAAAGAATACTAATAGAAGAAATGCGATATCCGCCAATGAACTGGTAGGGATTTCGGCTGGTTTTCTTTTTCTTTTATCTAACAGCATCGATTAATCACTCGCTAAGCCTGAACCTGAGTCGCTTCCACCTGGTGCTGCCGGCGGCTGAACTTTAAGATTTCCTTCACTTAAGTCGATTAGCGAATCAACTAATTCCACGGAACTTTCTTCCATATCAAGTATCAAAGCATCAATCTGGGAGACGAAATAATTATGGAGTATTTGAATAATCATTGCGACGATAAGACCGAATAGTGTTGTCAGTAGAGCTTCAGAAATTCCGCCTGCAACAATAGAAGGGGATATATCATCGGCAGCTGCAATATCATCGAAAGCGCCTACCATACCGGAAACTGTTCCGGTGAAACCGAGAAGCGGAGCGATAGTTGAGATAGTTCCGAGCCAGATCAGATTTTTCTCAAGAAACGCCATTTCTATTGTGCCGGCACTTTCGATAGCCTTTTCTACAGCTTGCACACCTCTTTTAGCTTTCAAAAGCCCTGCGTAAAGAAGGGAAGCAACAGGACCTTTGGTCTCTGAGGAAAGTTCCATTGCTGCTTCAAAGCCTTTCTGACTTAACGCGGTTTTAATGTCTATCATAAATTGACGAGTATTAATTGATGCTCGTGATAGTGTTACAAGCCGCTCTACACAAAGCGCCAACCCGACAATGAATAATATGAGAATAGGCCACATAAAGGGGCCTCCCTGAAAGAATTTATCAACCATAAATTATCTTCCTCCGAATTATTTAGTAATAATAATAATAAATCTGTCTAAAACTCTTTATAAAAGCCACTATTTAAGGCTTTCGGACATAACGCAGGAAGAATAATTAAAAAATTCACAATTGTCAATGTTTATATCAGTTTAATTGGATTTTTCCTGAAGAACAGCCGGAGCTTCTGAAAGCTTTTTCGCGTCGGGCAGTAGCTCTAATGCCCTGAGCAGCTGATTGTCTTTCTGAAGCCTGATTTTATATCTTCCGTTTCTGCCGAATAATGCCCCTGCAATCTCGGATTTTATCAAATTTTTCAGATACTCTTTGTCAGATTCAAAAGACTCACCGTCCATTTCAAAATCTGATTTTTCTATGAACGATTTAAAATCCGTAAATATTTTATCGGTGATTTCGAATGAATTATAAAAAGTATCCTCATCCGAACCCAATTTCTTATTCCGGGAGGCGTAATCAGCGGCAAATGAAAAGCCGAATCTATTTGGATGACTTAATAGTTTGATACTGTTTTTAGATAAATGTGCATCAGGACGAACTGAAATATCAGGAGTGATGCCTCCACCTCCACGAACAGGTCTGCCCGATCTTGTACTGAATACAGGCCTATCATCGAGTTCGGGATCAACCGAATTTTGAGCATCGTTCCGAATATCATCGTAATACTGTTCTATACCATTTTCGTAAGACCTTTGAATTAATCTTCCGCTGGGAGTATAGTATCTGGCGATGGTTACCCTGATTGCGGAATCGTCCTTCATTTTCCATTGTCTTTGTACAAGCCCTTTTCCGAATGTGGTTTCTCCTACAACCAAGCCTCTGTCAAGGTCTTGAATAGCGCCTGCAACGATTTCCGAAGCGCTTGCCGAACCTCTGTTCACTAAGACGACGAGTGGGAACCTATCGTGGGTGGCTTTCGAAGTGGAATAGTATTCCTCATTTGCGCTTGAAACTCTGCCTTTGGTATAGACAAGAATTTCTCCGCCTCCGATAAATTTATCAAGAACATCTACAGCCTCATCAAGATAACCGCCGGCGTTGGAGCGCAAATCCAACACAAGACTTTTCATTCCCTGGGATTCTAAATTAATCAGCGCTTTTTCAACTTCATCGCTTGTGGTACGCGAGAATCTACTTAAAAGTATATATCCTGTCTCTTCATTAATCATAAATGAAGAAAGAACCGAATAAATAGGTATTTCGTCTCTCGTAATGGTAAGGTCAAAATCTTCATCCAAGCCGGTTCTTCGGATGGTGACATTCACTTTTGAGCCTTTCGGTCCTCTTAGCCTCTCAAAGACATCTTCGTATGTTATTCCCTTTGCAGACTCTCCGTCGATGGTTACAATTTTATCACCGGGTAAAATTCCCAACTTTTCAGAAGGGGAGCCCGCTATAGGCGCGATTACGGTTATGTAATCGTCGAGCAGATCAAATTCTATCCCGATTCCCTGAAACTTTCCTGCAAAACTCTCTTCGCTTTTTTTGAACTTATCCTTATTTATATAAACCGAATGGGGGTCTAGCTGCGCCATCATCCCTTTATAAGCGCCGTTCATAACTTTGTCCCAATCGACAGTTTCAACATAATAGCGGTTCATAATTTGAATTATATTCTCGAAAACTTCTAATTTCAGGTATAAATCCGAGGCAGAATGGAGAACATGGTTCCCGCCGAATCCGATAAGGAAACTGATAACGATTATCGCTGATATTTGAATACGTTTCTTCATTAAAGCTCCTTCACAATTTTAAAATCTAAACATTCTATCTGTTTCTACCAAAATATAAATTTTATGTTCCAATTGCAATGTCGTCTAACACACAATTAGTCTCATTTTAATTTTTCATTAGTAAGCTAATTAACCTCTCTTTTCCCCAAGTGACATCATATTTTATCCTCAAAAAGTATACGTTAAGCTCCACGTAAAAGTTCTGTGGTAATTTGAAAGAGTCTTTCTCCGTAGTGACGAGAAACTTCGATTTTGACGAGAGATATTGTTTTCTGATTTTATTCAAATCGGATTTTCTATACAGATGATGATCGGAAAATGCCATAAATGATAAATTTTTTGGTTCGGCTGATTTTAGAGTCGAACGAAACCCTTCAGGATTACCGATTCCGCAAAACGCGCTGATATTAGTATTATTCAATGACGAGAATTCAATTTCATTTCCTGTATGAATATTGACTAACGAGTCAGCCGTTTTTTTGCCGCCGCAAACAATGCAGCTGTTTTTTAAGAACTTATTCAAGCGCGCCGAATCTTTTTCTTCACCTGAATAAACCAGGACATCAGCTCTTCGAAGCGAACTCAACGGTTCTCTCAACCGACCTGACGGAATAAGCAGCTTTTCACGGAGATTATCACTGTCATCGAATAGAACAATGTCAATGTCTCTATGGATTTTTCGGTGTTGAAATCCGTCATCAAGAATTAACAAATCACAATTTCCTTTATCAATTGCGGCGCTTGCTCCGCGCAGCCTATTTGCGTTTACAGCCAGCGTTACGTTTCCGAGTCGATTGTGGATAAGGAAAGGCTCGTCACCGGAATCCCGCCAATCATTTATTTTATCCGACGGGATATATGTTTGAGGGTTTTTGTTATCTCTGCCATATCCTCGGGTTAATATTCCGACATTTCTATTTCTTGAAGAAAATTGTTCGGCAAGCCAGATGACAAATGGAGTCTTGCCCGTACCGCCAACACTTATGTTACCCACGCTGACGACGGGGCAACCGGCTTTTTTCGCAGGGAATACGCCTTTATCATAGAGCAAATTCCTGATAAAAATCAAAAGGCGGTAAAGAATCGTAATTGGAAGCATGAGAAATAGCATTAAATGATTATTGAACATTTGATGGACTCAAGTTTACGACTGAAAGTGTTTAATAATTATCTCAGCTGCTTTTTTTGATGCGCCCGGCTCTCCAAGCAAATTTTTAACTTTCAGAAGCTCGGATGATGTTTCTGCATACGATTTTTCATCTTTAAGAATATTAAGCGCTTCTCGGGCAAGGCGAGCAGGAGTCAGGTCAGATTGCAGAAGCTCCGGCGCTATTTTCTTTCCCGCTACAATATTAACCAATCCGATGGAATCGATTTTCACCAGCATCTTTCCTATAAACCATGAGATGGGAGAAACGCGGTATACAACTATAAATGGAGTGCCGAAGCAGGCAGATTCCAACGTTGCCGTTCCTGAAGCCACAAATAGCAGATCAGAATGTTTCATAACATCATAAGTTTTGTTTGTCTGTTTTAGCCTGTCGTTGCCAGCAATCTTATCATAAACTGCGTTATCAAGCACGGGTGATTTTGCAGTTATGGACTGCGCATTTGGAAATTCTGATTTGAGCAGCTCAACCGCGTCAATCATAGTTTTGTAAAGAGATTCAACTTCCTGAGTTCTACTGCCGGGCAACAGACCAATCAATATTTCATCGGAGTCCAGATCGTTTTCCGAAAAAAAATCTTCTTTTGAAGAGTTAACTTCTAAATTTTCAAGAATCGGATGCCCGACAAATTCCACAGCGACACCCGCATTCCGGTAAAGTTCCTCCTCAAATGGAAAGATTACGATCATTTGGTCGACTACACCGGCGATTTTTTTTATCCTGCCTTTGCCCCAAGCCCAAATTTGAGGACTGATATAATAAATTATTTTGCAACCGAGTTTTTTAGCCTTTTCTGCTAATCGGAGGTTGAAGCCGGGATAATCTATAAGCAGTACTATTTTTGGGCGTTCTATTTCAATCCATTTCAGTAATTCGTTCATCACTTTACGAACAAAGGGGAGATGCTTGATTATTTCGGTAAATCCAAGGAAAGACATTTCGTCCACACTGCGAAGTAATTCCATACCCGCTGAACTCATATTGTCGCCACCGATACCGGCTATCTTTATTTCTGGGGAGAGTTCCTTAATCGCCTTGACTAACTTACCGCCTTGTATGTCCCCTGAAACTTCGCCTGCTACGATAAGGATTGAGTTGGAATTCAAAATTAGCCTTTAAAACCGGGCATCAGTTCGGGTCCGTTGGTCCTTCATTAATTGTTGAGATTATCTCGGATGCCACTTCCAAAGCGGCTAATCCATCCTCACCTGTAACGGGAGGTTCTTCTCCGGTTCGGATAGACCGAATGAAAGCTTCTAATTCAGCCAATAACGGATTATCCTCCACAATGTTTGTTGCTTCGAGATATATTTCTTTCGTAATATCGCCCAATTTTATCTCGGATATTTTCTGTCCGTTTTCTGTCATTCCACTGTCGCCAATTCCGTAGATATGAGTTTCTTGATTCAGGAAATCGAGGGTGATATAAGAATTACTCTGAAATATCCTCATCTTCCGCATTCCCTTTTGACTTATGCGACTCGCAGTGAGATTTGCCACGCAGCCTCCTGCAAAAGTCAATCTCGCATTGGCGATGTCCACGGAATTTGTTATCACAGAAACACCGCTGGCATCGATTTTTATCGGCTTCGAGCCTGTCATATGTAAAACAAGGTCTATGTCATGTATCATAAGGTCGTGCACGACCGCTACATCTAAATTCCTTGGTTGAAACTCCATCAGCCTGTGGCATTCTACAAACATTGGATTCAGATTTTTGTGAGCTATAGCTTGATAAGCGCCGCTGAACCGTTCAATGTGACCTACTTGTAAGACGCAGTCCTTGCTTCCGGCTAATTCAACAAGTTTCCGTGCTTCATCGGGAATATAACAGATAGGTTTTTCTATAAATATGTTTAATCCTTTACGAATGGCATCCGAGGCTATTTCATAATGGGTTTTCGTAGGTGTCACAATAGACACCGCATCAACCAATCCGAGCAGTTCCGATCTTGATTCATAAAATTTTGATTTAGAGCTTTTGGAAACCTCATTTGCGCGATTCTTGTCTATATCGTGAAATCCGACCAATTCCACTCCTTCAATTGTCTGAAGGTTGCGAATATGCGACGCTCCAAGGTGACCTGCGCCTATAACACCTATCTTGATAGTTTTCATTCTAACCATAGTTATTTATCGTGGAAGAAAAAATATATCTTTTCCAAAGCCTAATTCAAACGATTAAATTAAAGCATAGAAAATTCGTCGCCTGATAGATTCTCAAGATTGAAGGGATCGGCGCCTTAAGCAATAGCGATTTTGCTATTATAATAAGGTCACGCATACTAGTCTCGGATGATCTTTATTAACCGTTGACAGATATGAGAATTAGAAATATGCAGTTTTTAATACCTGTAACGGATAATACCCGGAATTATTCAGCGATGCAGATCGAAGTAAAGGAGGAGAGACTATATTGTTGGAGATTTTATAATCTGAGCCGATAACGGATATAGAAAATAGAAGATAATAATTTTTATAAGGATTTTATCTGTAATGGGATTTAGATTATCAGCAGGAGGTTTCTTAATAGTGATAGGCAATCTAATCACCATATTGTTTCTTTTTAGCCCGCAGGGGAATGCCAACCCTATTGACACCAAATATAATCATATTGTAAAAGAGTCGGAAAGGCAATTTTGGGTGGCTCAGTTTGACAGTGTGTTGGAAAACGGAAAAATGCTGATAGGAACCTATCCTGAAAAAAGCGAGGGATACAGAATCCTCTGTATGTATTGGATAAGCGAGAATGATTGGGATAGAGCAATAAAATTCGGCAAGAAAGCGGTAAAGTTAGACGAACATTCAGGAATGGCACATCACTGGCTCGGACGAGCATACGGAAGGAAGGCTCAAAATTCCTCCCGATTCCGAGCGGCTTTTTTAGTGGGTAAAGTTAAAAAGCATTTTAAGAAAGCCGCTGAGCTTATGCCCGATTACATCAGGACACACGAAGACTTGTTCAAATTTTATTCCGGGTCGCCCCGGTTAGCAGGAGGTTCACGGAAAAAAGCGGAAGAAGAATTAGAGCATATAGTAAAGCTCGACCCGTTCAGGGGTTCGGAAATGAAAGCAAAATATTATTTCTCTATCGGTAATAACGAGATGGCGGAAAAGGAAATCGAAAAAGCGATAGCGCTCGACAGCGCCGATATTGATGTACGATGGACCAAAACCCATATTTTGATGAATGTAAATAGGATTTCGACGCGAAAACAGCTTAGGCAGATATATCTGATGTCACCCCAAGATTCTCTTAAAGTTTTTTATCAGTTAGGTCTGACTTTCCTGCTTGAAGGCGACAGCCTTGAAGCAGGTATCGAAATTTATAATAGATACATATCCAGTTCAAACGCACCGGAAACAACTACTTATGCGGCGT
The DNA here is from genome assembly GCA_022573815.1 of Candidatus Neomarinimicrobiota bacterium. Classification (NCBI taxonomy): domain Bacteria; kingdom Pseudomonadati; phylum Fidelibacterota; species Fidelibacterota bacterium. Next base: position 63,474 of record JACZTG010000008.1, on the reverse strand, counting down.
CATTCTGGCGGAGGGGGATGCTGTATGAGAAATCAGGTAAATATGACCGGGCGTTAATAGATTATGAGGAATCAGTAAAAATTAACTCTGCTTTTGAGCCTGCAAAAAATGCGCTTAAGAAAATTAAGAAGAAATTGAGATAGAATTGTCCTCTGATTGCTACCTGAACTTAAAATGAATTATGTCTCCATCTTCCACAGGATAATCTCTTCCTGCCGTCATAACTAATCCTTTTTCCCTAACGGCTGATTCAGATTCAAATTCCATCAGATCTTCATATTTGATTACATCAGCTTTGATGAAGCCTTTTTCAATATCCGTGTGGATTTTTCCGGCAGCCGCGGATGCGGTCGTGCCCTCTTTCACGGTCCATGCCTTAACTTCGTTAGAGCGAGTAGTAAAAAATGTGATAAGATTAAGCATTTCGTAGCCGATAGCCACAAGGTTTTCGAGTCCCGAATTAAGAATCCCAAGCTCTCGTGCAAAAACAGCTTTTTCTTCCGATTCCAATTCCGACAATTCCGCTTCTAATTTGCTGCAAAGCGAGATGATAGGGCTTTTGCGTTCTGCCGCTGCTTTTGAGACTTGATTTAACAATTCATAATCATTATCGCCGATATTCGATTCACCGATGTTGGCGACAAATAATTGAGGTTTCGCTGACAGAAAAAAGAGTTCGTCAATCAACGTTTGCTCTTCTTCATCAAATTCAATATTTCTAACGGGAGTGCCTTCGTCAAGAACATCCCTCACCATTTCAAATAACGTAATCTCTTCCATCGCCTCCTTATCTCCGGCTTTGGAAACTTTTTTCGTTTTTTCAATTCTTTTACCAATAGTTTCCAAATCTTTAAGTATTAGCTCTAATTCGACTATTTCTATATCTTGAATCGGGTTCAATTCCTTAGAGATATGAGGGACGTTACTGTCTTCAAAGCAGCGTACTACGTGCGCGATTGCGTTCACTTTTCTTATATGGCTTAAAAATTGATTTCCCATTCCTTCGCCTGACGCAGCGCCCTCAACCAATCCGGCAACATCCACAAAATTTAGAGTAGTATTGACTATCCTTTCGGGATTTACAATTAGCGCTATACTGTCAAGACGTTCATCGGGAACCTGCGCAATTCCGGTGTTAGGCGTAATAGTTGAAAACGCATATGGCTCGATAGTCACATCGGCTGATGTCAGAGCACGATAAATTGTTGATTTACCAACATTAGGCAATCCGACTATGCCGCAAGAAAAACCCATAAAATCTCCTAAAAGTGTATATATATCATTATACTATACAAGAATGAGAATCCATAATGTATATATCAGCGGGGACCAGAAAATTTTTTAAAGGAATAAAGTATATTGAAATTCAAGCGATAAAATATACTGTAGCCATATAATTGAAAGAAATACGGAAACTTTATAGTTAGTTATGAGTAAAAAGCTTGAAAAATTTATAATATTGGTTACTTTTAACCGCTAACGAAGAAAGAAGAATTAAATCGGGAGATTCAATATATGACAAGTTTTTACAAGCTTTTTACCATCATATCATTCATATTTTTAGTAGCGACCAATCAGGGGCTTGCTCAAACCTTTGATCCGGAGGCTGATTTAACAACGAAATTGCAGGAATTAGCGGAGGAAAATGCAGTAGGCTATATGCAACCTTTTGCCACAGCCCTGGGAACGGCTATAAATTCCGGCTTATACCATACGGCGAAAATTCACAGGATACCCGGATTTGATTTCGGTTTAAGAGCGATGGTAGTGTCTATTCCTACAGAAGGGTTGACATTTACTTCTACACTCGGCTCGGAATCAAGCAGTGTATTCGGGGATAAAGTTTCCGCCACAACAGGTCTTCCCGGAGGACTGGATATAAGTAACGTGTTTTTTGCGGTCCCGCAGGTTACTATCGGACTTTTTATGGGCACAGAAATTAATATCCGTTATCTGCCCGAGATCGAAATAAGTAATGACATAGGAACTATTGATTTGACCGGATTCGGAATTTCGCACAGTTTAGATCAATATATGCCTGTTCCTCTTCCACTTCTTCCTCAGCTATCCGTTGGCTATATGCGACAGGAATTCAACGTGGGAGATATTTTAAGTTCTACTCATACCGCGTTTAATATCAGGCTGAGCAAGAGCGTTCCTCTTCTAACAGTTTATCTCGGCGCTCAAATTGAATCTACGGATATGGACTTGACTTATACGGTAGCGGGAACGACAACAGAAGTGAATGTCAGTCTTGAGGGAGATAACAGTTTCAGATATACCGGAGGTTTAAGGGTAACAGTGTTTCCTCTAATAGGAATAAATGTGGACTATTCAGCCGGGGAATACAATGTTGTCAACGTAGGTTTGACCTTCTCATTTGACCCACCCGGAATTCCAATAATTTAACCGATTTAACAACAATTTAATTAAGCAGGGAGAATCAAAAATGAAGTTCAGAGCAGGAATTAGTCTCTACGGCTTACTAATAATATCGTTAACATTTGCAGGATGTAACATATTCAGCGGTTTAGCAGGTGATCCGGATGAAGGAGAAGATATTTTAGATGAAGGATTGGATTTTATGTTTGATGGAGAATTCGAATCAGCGGAGAGCTTGTTCGCCATCGGACTTCTAACCGATTCATTGAACAGCGATCTTCTTTACAACCACGCGAAAGCAACGTTGTTGTCATCGGGAGAAAGTATAATAACAATAATAAATGAATTACAGAAATTCGATGAAAATTCTGGAATTGGCTCTGAGGTTCCATTCCTTAGCCGAGCCTGGCCTGATTCTCAGGATAATATTTACGTCACTAACATCGTTATCTTTAATGACCTGAAGCCGATTTTTGACGGGCGGACAACAGGCAGTATCAGTCCTGACGATATATCACTGGATATATTCATAGCCAATACGGTGAAGGGAATTATGAGGATTGCAGATACCAACAATGACCTTCGCATTACAACGAGTGACATCCAGCTCAATTTCCTGAGTACGGATGACGGATTTGCATTCGACGAATCATTCTTAGACTCATTAGGTCCGGAGGATCTGAATAATCTCATAGACAATGTTACTGATATAATTGACGGTAATAGCGAATTTGCGGCAGAAGTCTTCGGGGGAACGAGTATTGACACATCTGCTATAGACAGCCTGATGAGCCAAATAACAGGCTCTATGGAATTCTATTATGTAAATACCGGTGTACCGGGAAATCCCGGTGTAGGTGATAATGACGGTGATGGAATTGCAGATGACGAATGTATTGATCAAATAGACAATGACGGTGATGGCTTAATAGATGAAGATTCAGTAATCGGCGGATTAACGCCCGGCTGGGATTGGTCTGGTGCCGGAAGTCCACAACCTTGTCCGCTATAATTTAACTTCCTTTAATATGCAGGAGAGCATAATGAAAAAAGCTATTAAATTAAATATTTTAACGTTGCTATTACTTTTAGTCGCATCTAACGCCTATGCTGGAGCGAGAGGCGTATTCTATAATACGATGCGGGAGAGAGCAATGGGAAATGTAGGAATCCTATCGGCAAAAGGGGCTACAGCGTTTACCAATAATCCGGCGCTGCTTACAAGAGGAAAGATCAATTTCAGTCTACCAACACTTCAGTTCTTCTTAAATAAAAATTTTGTTGATTTAGGCAATTTTATCAGTGATAATCAAGAAGATTTCTCGAATTTTGACAGTTTGAGTCCATCTAAGATTGATTCAATTTATACTGATTTGAATTCTATTGATAACAGATGGATGAAGCTTGGAGTTCCGGTGAGCGCCGGAATTACAATAAAAAACATCGGGCTCGCTTTTTATGCAACTCCAAACCTTGAGATCAAAATTGATAAAGGGATATATGAGCCAAGAGTTTTTGGAAGAGGAACTTTTGACAAGGTGGTTACTTTTGGATTCGGTAAAGGATTAGATTTCCTTCTGCCGGGTCTTAAAGGAGGAGTTGGTGTTAAGCTAATTACGCGTGAGGAGATTCCTGAAGTTAAGTTCGGCTTTAGTGAAATAACCAGCGGAGGTGATGCGGCAGAAGATCTACTCGAAGACAGTCTGCGCATCAGCAGAACCGGAGTGGCCTTTGACATTGGCGGGCTTTACAAAATGAGCGATGGATTGGAACTCGGATTTGTCCTTGCAGACGTGTTCGGTAACTTGGATAATGATAGCCTGTCGGTTGTGGACACCACATCGGGTTCTGATTTCGATACTAATCTAAAAATTGGAGCTCGAATAAATCTGCCATTCAGGATTAAAGCCGAGCTTATGGTCGTAGATTTATTGAACAAGCAAGATACGAACTTTTTCAACAGGGTTCATATCGGAGCAGAGATGGATCTTGTGATATTGAAGTTGCGTGGCGGGTTCAATCAAGGATACCCGACTTTTGGCGCCGGTATAAATCTGGCGATTATCCAACTTGATGTCGCAGTCTGGACGGATGAAATCGGAAGTGTTCCCGGATTAGATGGGGAAACTTTCTTCGGCGCTCAGATCAACCTCGGCTTCTAACATTTTATATTATAATCATCAGGGGCTTGGGTAACCAAGCTCCTGATTCTTAACTTGTAAACCATATTACATTTTTTTATTCTATCTATTCGTTTCTTACGCTGTAGATAGAAATAAGCGACCTGAAACAGAAAGGAATTGATAGATAAGCAATGAATTGGACCGATAATGATAATATGGAAACAGCAAATTCAAGAAGAGGCTTTCTCAAAAAAATAACCGTAGGAGTTTACGGCTTACTGACTTTTATAGTGGGACTGCCTCTTATATCTTTTTTTATTTCGCCTGCGTTTAAAAAGTCCAGAGAAGAATGGATAGATGTTGGAGCTGCAAAGGATTTCAACTCATCCGAACCTGTCGCCGTAAAGTACGATATAAATTTGAAGGACGGATGGAATCTGAAAAAAGCGTCCGCTACCGTTTGGGTATATAAATCGGCAGGGGAACTTGTTGCTATATCGCCAATTTGCACTCATCTCGGCTGTACCGTTTCGTTCGACAGTGAGAGGGGAAGCTTTGCATGCCCGTGTCATGGCGGTCTTTATGATAAATCGGGAATTGTTATCGGCGGACCTCCACCCAAGCCGTTGATGAGACATAAAACTAAAATCGCTAACGGGAAACTGATAATCGGTAAAACGATAGATTACAAAGCGAGTGTCGCATAAAGTGATTAACACAATAATCAACTGGGTGGATGAACGTCTCCATCTTAAAAAAGGATTTAAGGAGCTCCTCGACGAACCGCTTGCTGAAGGAGTGGGCTGGACACACATATTCGGCAGTATCTCTCTCTTTCTTTTCATCCTGCAAGCTGCAACGGGCATATTCCTCTCAATGTTTTATGCCGGTACTCCCGAAGCGGCTCATCTAAGCGTAAATTATATTCAGAACGAGCTATTTTTAGGCAGCTTCGTTCGCGGGCTTCATCATTGGGGTTCGAGTTTTTTTGTGGTATTTGTCGTTATTCATCTGTTAAGGACTTTTCTTTACGCCGCATATAAATACCCGCGAGAGTTGACGTGGATATTCGGAGTCGTACTGCTTAATCTCGTTCTTGCTTTCGGGCTAACCGGCTACCTTCTTCCATGGGATCAAAAGGCGTATTGGGCTACTGTGGTAACTCTGAATATATCGGGCACTGCTCCCGTATTTGGAGAGATCATACAAAAGATTCTGCAGGGGGGAGAGATAATCGGTGCGGTGACACTTTCACATTTCTATTCGCTTCATACCATAGTGCTTCCCATTTTGACGGCAGGAGCAGTCGCCATACACGTATTTTTGCAAAAAAGACAGGGAATCACTCCGCCGTTCAAATCAGAGGGTGAAGAAGTGAAATACACATCTCATTTCTGGCCCGATCAGCTCCTGAAAGATGGAATTGCAATACTTATCGTATTTATATTGCTTTCAGGATTTGCAATATACTTTGAAGCGCCTCTTGAAGATATCGCAAATCCCACCGATACATCATACGTACCGAAACCCGAATGGTATTTTCTTTCGATGTATCAACTTCAAAAATATTTTCCGGGCAATCTCGAAATAATAGGAACAATAATAATACCAACAATAGGAGTACTCGCACTAATGCTGCTGCCGTTTTACGATAAAAACAGATCAAGAAAATTGAAAGACCGGAAATTAGCCCTAACTTTAATGTCATTTGCTCTTATTGCCGTGGGAGTGCTCACTTTATTAGGTTCTTATGATGATGTGATTGCTGTGAAGCCATCGTCTGTCAATGATTCCGCTTCACCTGATAAGGAAACCTCCACAAGAATTCAGCCTTTCGAGTTGGCGGGAAGGTATATTTATGAGAACGGTTCATGCGTTCAATGCCACAACATCGGCGGAGTTAACGGAACCGGAAAATCAGACCTTTTAAAATCTGCCGGAAAGTTTGATGATAAATGGAAAGCGGCACACTTCATAAAACCATCCCCCGAAATTGAAGAAGTTAAGTTCAGAACCGATCAATCCGCGGCGTTAACTTCATTTGTCGCAAGGCTGTCAACTCCTCAGAAGAGCCAACTTTTAGAAACACCGGATAATATCACATTCGCCGCTAATTTGTTCTTGAATTATAACTGTGGTGTCTGCCATGCGATTGAAAGTGAAACACCCGGGTTTGGTCCGAACTTAGCAGGGGTCACAAAAAAATATGACCGGAATTATATCTACGAACATCTTATAGACCCGCAAAAATTTGTGCCTGCGAGTATAATGCCGAAATTCAGCAGACTCCCTGAAAACGAGTTGAACGCATTAACAGATTTGATGTACTATATAGATAAATAGTTATTCGTCGTTAGGCATCAGAGATCTTTTAGCATAACGCTGTATGTTTCACATTCTTTAAGATTGAATTGAACCGAGTTTTTAACTTCCGACGGAACTTCTTTTCTTGTGATGAATCTGAACCCGTTCTTTTCAAAAAAACCAACGGCGCCTTTGGCGAGAAGAACTACGCTCTCGAGCTTCATCTTTTTTGCTTCGTGCATTATAGCGTCATAAAGCTCTTTCCCGAAACCTTTAGCCCTGTATTCTCCGGCAATTACAAACGACCTGAATAATCCGATTTCCCCCCAAACTTCAAGTCCGACACCCCCGATTGTGATGTTGTCATTCTTCAGCACTAAAAAAAAGTCTATCCATTTTTCAATATCGTCGGGCGGAAGGTTCTCTTTTCTGAGGAGCTTGCTCAGCGGTTCAATATCATCTATTGTGGCTTTAAGGATTACCGGGTTTAAAACGTTTTCAACATACATAATCAAGATTCCCGTTTAAAAACAGATTGATATTCTCCAACGGTTCTTTAAGCGGAATAACATAGATGAATTTACTATTTATTTTAATAATTCGATAATACTAAAACTATCGAATCATTATGGCAGTTTATTCTTAAACGCTACACTATTATTAAAAATAAAGTGAATTTTATTGCTCTGATTAGCGCAAAAGCTTGCAATATCACTGAAAATAAGTATATTAAGCCGAGATATGAAAAACGCAAATTATATGAATCTTACACTCACAAGGGCATTCCTCTTGATACTTCTAATACTCTCTCCTATGGCAGGAGTGTTAGCGGATATCAGGTGCATTGAAGATTGTAATGATCACTCTCAGATGAAAATGATTATGACTCAATGTTGTCATATGGTCAAAATGGGAATTTCAGTGCAGTCAGCACAAGGGTGTGATGATGAACTGACTTTTAATGTAGATGAGTATAGACAGCTGATTAAAACAAAATCAGTTAAAAATATTTTATTCTCGGAGAAAAATAGTTTTCACATCGAAGAAGCATTTCCTAAGTTTCGACTCGAGAATGATTTGTCTAATAATTTCTTAAGTATCACAGCTAATGCCATTTATCTTCTTGATTCAGCTTTCTTGATTTAACGCCGCCATCTTTCAGACTGTTTGATTTCCCTCTTACGGGAAATCTTTAAAATATTCGCATATATGCGAATTAGTAAAAGAATGGGGTTAAAATTATCGTGAAATACTTATTTGTAGTAATTATCAGTTTCGTCTCACTGACAACAGTGGCGGCGCAAGAGTCGGAACCCAAAAGCGACGTTATCTCTGTCGAGGAAGCGATCAATGTTGCATTAGAATCGCATCCGTCTCTTAAGGCGGCGGAGTGGAAGGCTAAAAGAGCCGTAGAGATATCGAAACAAGCCGGTTCGTGGAAGGATCCGATGATAACTTTCGGATTAGTGAACATACCCTATGAGAGTTTTGCTTTCAATCGAGAGCCGATGACAGGAAAAAAGGTATCGCTCATGCAGCAAGTTCCATTTCCCGGAAAACTCGGCGCAAAAAAAGCGGCGGCACTATCGGAAGCAGAGGCAGTAAGTGAGGAAATTTCCGAGCTCGAAGGATACCTTGTAAAAAGGGTTAAGGAAAGTTACTATAATATATTCGCTATTGATTGGTCTATTAAGATTACGAATGAAAGTCTCGATTTACTCTCGAGATTTGTCGATATTGCGGAAACGAGATATTCAGTAGGAAGGGGGATTCAGCAGGACGTATTAAAAGCTCAGGTGGAACTCTCCAAATTTGAGGAGCGGCTGATAAAATTACAGTTTAAGAGGGTAAAATCTGTCGCGAAGCTGAATACTCTTATGAACAGAGATTCTAATTCGCCTATCAAAGTTATCGAAATTTTTACTCCGACGAAATTTGAATATACTGAAATGGAACTAATTGAATTAGCAGAGGAACAAAGACCCGCGCTGAAAGCCGCAAGATACCGTATTGCAAGTAAAGAACGATTGGCTGATTATTCCCGAAAACTTAAGATGCCGGATTTCGGGATCGGAGTGGCATATACACAGCGGGACGAGTTGGTCGGAGGGAATTTGCTGGGTGCAGACTTTATATCAATGACTGTGGGATTTAGCCTGCCGATAAAACCCGGGAACAGACAATCGAGTAAAGTTGAGCAATCTGAAGCAGCAACCCAGATGGAACGGGAAATATATAATAATTTTTTTAATAATGTTAAACAAGACCTTAAAATTTATTATGCTGAGGTGGAGAAAGGTAAAAAGCTGATTTCACTTTATGAAGAGCGGCTGCTGCCTCAGGCAGAACAAAGCTTTAACTCCGCCCTATCAGGTTATCAGGTAGATAAAGTGGATTTTATCACGCTACTGAATAATGAGGTCACGCTATTTAATTACAGAATTAATTACTATCGCATATTAACTGATTATGAAAAATCAATTGCGGCAATCGAAGCCGTCGCCGGCTTCCGAATAAATAAGTAGATGGGGATGATAAAATGTTAAGAAAAACCATATATATAATTGTAGGAATAATCGTGATATTGGGTGGATTCGGATATTATTCAGCTGTCAATGACCATGAAGAAACAATAAATGCTGTGCCTGATAATGAAGATCAGAAACAGGATGAGCGAAAGATAAAATACTGGGTAGCTCCGATGGACCCGAATTTCATCAGTGATAGACCGGGTAAATCTCCTATGGGAATGGACCTTGTGCCTGTATATGAGGATAAGAGCGGAGGTTCTGAATCAGTGATAATAATTGACCCTACAGTTGTTCAGAACACCGGAATAATGACAACCCCGGTTGAAATACGCAGCATATTTAAAGAGATTAGAACTATTGGGCTCGTTGATTATGACGAGACACGATACACTCACATTCACACTAAGGTCAAGGGTTGGATTGAGCGTCTCTACGTAAATTTTACAGGTCAGAGAGTTAAAAAAAACCAGGCGTTGCTTGATATTTACAGTCCTGAACTTGTCTCAACACAGGAAGAATATCTCTCAGCGCTATCGAGCCTTACCACCAGTAGTGTAGGTTCTGAAGCACTTTTGCGTTCCACAAGAGACCGGTTATCAAATTGGGATATAACTTCGGAACAGATAGATAAGCTCGAACGAACCGGTAAGGTGAGCAAAGTAATGACCCTATACTCTCCCTTTAACGGTATTGTAGTTGAAAAAAAGGCTTTAGCGGGAATGAGCGTAGTTGAAGGGATGAATCTTTACGCCATCGCCGACCTATCAAAAGTATGGGTCTATGCAGATATTTATGAGTTCGAGTTGCCCTGGCTGGAAGAGCAGCAGGAAGCCGAAATGACTCTTACTTATATACCGGGAAAGAAATTCAAAGGCAAGGTAGCGTATATCTATCCGTATTTGGATTCTAAGACAAGAACAATAAAGGTAAGGCTTGAGTTCGATAACGAAAATGGTGAACTTAAACCGGGAATGTACGCTAACATTGTTATAAAAGCTGCAGAGAGAAAAAACTCAATTGTAATACCGAAGGAATCTGTTATACATTCAGGAGAACGTGATATAGTATTCATCTCTTATGGAAAGGGGAAATTCGAGCCTCGCGAAGTTACTCTTGGAGTCTCCGGCGAAGGAGGATATTATGAGGTTCTTGACGGGCTTACAGGAAATGAAATGGTAGTTACTTCCGGTCAGTTTATGCTTGATTCCGAAAGTAGCTTAAGAGAAGCCGTCAGGAAAAGGTTAAGAGCGATGAAGAGAAAATCAAATGATGAGAATATGAATATGGAAATGGAGTAGTACCGGTGTTCATCTATAAACTTGGGCGGAGGATGAAAAGTAAATCAAATCTGATAATATACATGATTCTGTTCGTATCATTGCATTATAGCAATGTCGTGTTGGCTCAGGAAAATCCTATTCATATTTCAACAATGAAGATATCTCTTTGGTCAGAATATGATAATCAAAATGTGCTTGTGATGTATAAAGGGAGCGTAAGCGCGAACGTGAAATTGCCGGTCAAAATTAAATTCAGCATCATTCCGGGCGTTGAGCCGCACGTGGCATCTGTTACGCCGACCAATGACCACATTCATGACCCTTTCGATATTGAAAAAGAAGAAGGTGATACCTACGTAAAATTCCTCTTAAAAGAAAGGGATTTTGCAATTGAATATTATTATAAAGCGTTCCCAAAGTTGGGATCGAACAAATCGTTTATCTATAATTATAAATCGTATTATCCGATAAAAAGTTTTTCATACGAAATTCAGCAGCCGATAAGCGCAACGAATTTTATCACACAGCCCTCAAGCATCAGAACTGTTTCAGACAGCAAAGGAATTCTCAACCATTTAGTCCTGACAGGTAAAGTAGCAGCAGGCGAGATTAAAACTGTCAGCGTGAGCTATTTTAAATCGAGTAAAAAGACAAGTTTACAATTATTAGAAAACCCTGACGGGAAATGGAGCGCATATAATATAATTTCCACAATTGTACTCGTGATGTTAGTTGGTTTGCTTATTAAGTCTTACATTAAAAAAGGCGGCGGAAAGAGGAGCAAAATTCAAAGAGCAGGCGCTAAAAGAGCCGCTCAGAAAGTACAGAGTCATAATCAAGAGAGAAAAATTCCCGTTGAGAAATTGGAGTATAGATCCGATAGAGTTCCAAAATTCTGCTCTAATTGCGGAGAAAAAGCAGATGTTGATGCGAATTTCTGCGGAAGTTGCGGTAACTCATTAGGTTAATAATAAAGTTGATAAATGTTATATGAAGAGTTAAATTTGAGCTGAAAGGGATGAAAATGAAAACGATATATAAATTTATTATATTAAGTTATTTACTGATTCTTCCGTTCGGCAGTGTGGCAGTGTCACAATCGAAAACCAACGCGGATGATGTTATTCACAAGCTTACATGTCAGTGCGGTACCTGTCCTAATTTAGCCCTTTACTCCTGTTCCTGCGGCACAGCGGAACGTATGCGTACAGAGATAAGAGATTTGATTGACAAGGGTATGGAATCGAATGAAATTATGGCACGGTTTATATCAACTTATGGGGACAGAGTATTGGCTACTCCAAGGGCTGAAGGATTTTATCTCACCGCATGGGGAATGCCGATTCTGTTAATATTAGGTTTCGGCACATTGATCATTATTACTTTAAAACGCTGGTCTTCGAGCTCGGCAAAAGCAGCTGTAGCAAATGCTCCGGGGAAAAATAAAGTGATTAACGAATATTCAGACAAGTTGGATTCTGAGCTGGACGATTTTTAGTGGGGATTGATTGACATTTCTGATTATGGGAATGCTGGTAGCGTTCATTATCTATATATTGCTTCGTCCTGTCCTGAGCGAAAAGTATAAGGTAGACTACAGAAGAAGCGATGAAGCTATCGCAATTGCGGAGCTGGAAAGAAAGAAGTCCGGTCTTATCAGGGAAATAAAGGATATAGAGCTCGATCATCAAATGGATAAAATTGATGACGCTGATTTTGAGGAACTTACAAACTCATATCGATCTAAAGCTATGGCGGTGATGGAAGAGCTGGATTCTATAAAAGGCGTCAGCGAGAAAAAGGAATATTCGGTCAGTTCCGAATACAACGTTCCCGAAAAAGAGCAATCAGGTTTTTGCAAGGAATGTGGTAATCCGCTATTCAGTGACGCTTCATTTTGTGGAGTTTGTGGAAACCAAGTTTAACTTTGTCGGATAGTCCCAAAGCTTTATTCCTGTTTGATATTGACGGTACTCTGATTTCTACCGGAAAAACCGCCCGAAATATATTCATTGAAATCGTTAGGGAGCTTACCGGTAAAGAAGTGACATTGGAAGTTCGCCAGGTAGCCGGATTTACAGACCCTAAAATCCTCGAAAATATGCTGCAGCGTGCGGGATTGAATGACATTGAAATACCTAATGCTATGGAAAAATTCTTTCCTGTTTATTACGAACGACTGGAAAAAGAATATCATTCCGCGGAAGATAAAATCCTATTCAGCGACATTTCTGAATCCCTTCCGGAATTGTACGAAGTGGACAATATTTATCTGGGATTAGTTACCGGAAATATGGAACGCTCGGCAATGATAAAATTGTCTCCTTTCGGATTAGAAAAATATTTTGACTTGGGCGCTTACGCAAGTGACGAAGCAGACAGGAATGAATTACCTCCTATAGCTGTGGCGCGCGCGGAAACGCTATGGAAAAAGAAATTCGGGATGGATGAAGTATTTGTTGTGGGCGACACTATCTTCGATGTTGAATGCGCTCTACACAATGGATTCAGGGCGATAGGCATAGCCCGTAATGACGGCGAGAAAGAGATGGAGCAGTTAAAAAACGCCGGCGCATCATGGGTATATACATCGCTTCCGGACGTACCGCAACTTAAGGCTATTGCAAATTTAAATTAACCGTATAGATTATATGTTTGTAATGCGGGACAAATTCAATATCATCTTCTTATTTTTTATTTTGTACCTGATTTCCGGTTCAGCAATTTCTGCACAGGGCATTCTTAAGATCGAACGAATAGCTATTGCTGTCGCTGTGGAAGATCGTCAGCCTATAGGAGTATCAGATGTATTCGCTGATACTGTAGGAGCGCTTTATTGTTTTACCGAGATTAGGGGGATGGGAGAAACCACCACCGTGAGCCAGGTCTGGTATTATGGCGAAAAACGGATGGCGGAAGTAAAATTAACTGTGCGGGGATACCGATGGCGGACATGGTCAACAAAAGTTATGCAGGTTGAGTGGACGGGGGATTGGCGCGTTGATGTTGTATCTGAAGACGGTAAAATATTAAAATCAAAGAGGTTTCGAATCGTGGCAACAAATGAATCTGTAGCTGTTCCGGACACTCTTTCCAATCAGTAAATAGTCAGCTGATAATACCGTAACTTCCCGGTCGTCTGTCTTTTAAAAAATAATTTGTCGCATGAGTATCCTTCAATATTCCGAAATCCAGATCGGCATAAAGTATCGCTTCCTTTCCGCTTGGAGCAGATGCGAGTACGCTGCCATCGGGAGTGGTAATAAAAGATTCTCCCGCAAAAGTCAGTTCGCTTTCCTCTCCAACCCTATTCACCAATGCAACAAAATAGCCGTTCTGGAAAGCCGCAACCCGGACTTCAGCTTCATATAGTCCGTTGGGCCATTCACCGACAGTTCCCGCTTGCGGAATCAGTACAAGTTCGGCGCCTTGTAATCTCAGCGCGCGCATAACCTCAGGATAGTGCCTGTCATAGCAAATGGCTACGCCGATTTTGCCGACAGCTGTGTCGTAAACACCGGGAATGTTGGCAGAAGGTGAATAGTAATCCTGTTCATGAAAATATTCATAATCGGTTATGTGCATCATTCGCGTTACACCGAGAATTGAGCCGTCAGAATCAATTACGGGGGATGAGTCGTAAGTTTTTGATCCGTCGCGCTCAAACAAATTCAATACGATTACCAATCCAAGTTCTTTAGCTTTGCGACAGAACAGATCAGTCAGATCACCGGGGATAGTTTCTGCCAGCTCCATGTGCTTTCCGTCTGAATGACATCTCGGGTAAAAAGGTTCGAACGCAAGCTCGGCATAGGCCACAAGATCGGCGTCGTTGGATGCGGCCTCTTCGAGCGCAGCTAATCCTTTGCTGATATTCTCTTTTTTATTCGGTGTGACGAATTGCTGAACCAGCGCAATTTTCAATCTTATTTTTCTCCGGTTTTTTTGTTATCCATTTGCCAGATATAATTCAGGCCTTCAAGAGTGAGATGTGTATTGATTTTATCTACTGTTCGACATTTTGGAGTTATGATGTGAGCGAATCCGCCTGTAGCGACAGTGTTTACTTTTTCTCCTAATTCCTTTTCGATGGCAGTTACAATTGAATCAACAACAGCAACGGCTCCGTTCATTATTCCCGATTGCATTGAATGAATAGTGTTTGTTCCTATTATCTTTTCGGGAAAGTGAAAATCTATTTTAGGCAGCTTGGCAGCTCTCCTGAAAAGATCTTCCGCGGAAGTTTCTACTCCGGGCGCAATAATACCTCCTAAGTATTCGCCTTTTTTCGAGATTACGTCAAATGTGGTCGCAGTTCCGAAATCCACAACTACCAGAGGGAGGTCATAATCCCGTACTCCGGCAACCGCGTTACATATTCTGTCCGCACCTAACTGTTCGGGATTGTCTATCAATAGCGGAACTCCACAATCTAATTCGTGAGAAACTATCAACGGAGTCTTACTTAAGTATTTTTCCGACATATGGGCGAAGACATCAGTGAGAGAGGGAACTACAGATGATATTACTATTCCTGTTATCATATCGATTGATTTGTCAGCATTAGAAAGAAATTGATTTATGAGAACGCCATATTCGTCTGAGGTTCTGTGGGTGCTGCTTGTGGTTCGCCAATCGTAAGCAAGAGTGGAATCAGAAAATAATCCCAAAGTAGTGTTGGTATTGCCTATGTCAACTGCTAATATCATCTATTCTATTCCTCCATATCCAAAGAAATTTCTCCATATTGTATATTATGTATTCTTCCTGCTTCTTCCCGGAGCTTGAACGAAAGGTCGGCAGAAACGTCATTAAAAAATCCACGCAGCGTTTCACCGTTGGTCATTAAGGTAACTATCCGGTTTGAATGAATACATTTGTTCTCCCACATATTAATAGTGCACTCAACTCTATTGGAATAATAATCGTCAAATATAGATAGTATTCGATTCATCAGCTGTTCACCGTTAACTTCCTTACCTGTTACTTCTTTGATGGAAATAGCTTTATTCCGCAGCTCCTCAGGATAATCTCCTGAAGAATGATTGAGGTTAATTCCTATGCCGACAACAGCGTGTTGCAGCGTTTCTCCCGAGATTACCGTCTCCAACAAGATGCCGCCGAGTTTTTTCCCGTCCATATAAATATCATTAGGCCACTTAATTCCGGCGGGAATTTTTGTTACCTCCTCAATAGCCATGCACACGGCTACGGCTGATTGGAGAACAAGAAAGTTTGCTTTTGTTGCTTCCGTCATTGGTCTGAGGAGAACTGAAAAATATAATCCCATTCCGGGAGGGGAATACCAAATTTTTGTGCGTCTGCCTCTTCCTTGAGTCTGTGATTTTGCGAGAAACACTGTTCCCTCGGCGGCTCCTTCAGCAGCAGCCAGAAGAGCGGACTTATTGGTGGAGTCCACACTGTCAAATCGGATTATAGTGTTACCAAGAGGCACGGAAGGATGCATAGCTAAGAAGGAGTATACTCCCCGAACACTTTTCTTAAAGAATCGGAAATTTCTCCGAGAGTGGCTTTTGTTTTAACGCAATTAAATATATCGGGCATAATGTTTGCTGTGCTCTCGGCAGTTCGAGACAACTCCGATAACGATTTTTCAACGGCGTTCGAATCTCTTTCGTTTTTCAATTTGGATAAATTTTGAGATTGTCTCTCGGCGATCTTCGGATCAATTTCAAGAGTTTCGGGTTCAATTTCCTCGTCCGATTGATATTTATTCACACCCACGATAACAGATTCCGAGCTTTCAATAGATTTCTGATATTCATAGGCGCTTTTAGCGATTTCCTTCTGGATATAGCCGGATTCGATCGCCTGTAACGCTCCGCCCATATCATCAATTTTGGAAATAATCTCAAATGCCTCAGTTTCAAGCCGGTCGGTGATGTGTTCTACAAACCAGGAACCTCCTAAAGGATCAACTATTTTCTCAACACCTATTTCATTAGCGATAACCTGCTGAGTGCGGAGGGCAAGCCGGACTGAATCCTCAGTCGGCAGAGCAAGCGCTTCGTCAAAAGAATTTGTGTGAAGCGATTGGGTCCCGCCAAGAACGGCGGCAAGCGCCTGAAGTGAAGTGCGGACGATATTCACAGATGGCTGTTGCGCAGTAAGGGTGGAGCCGGCAGTTTGTGTATGAAACCGTAAAGCCATGCTTTTCCGGTTTTTTGTTTTAAATCGTTCTGTCGCAATTCGCGACCAAATACGTCTTGCTGCTCTGAACTTTGCTATTTCCTCAAAAAAATCGTTATGACAATTAAAGAAGAATGAAAGATTGGGAGCGAATGAATCAAAATCCAATCCGGCAACGATTGCAGCATCACAATAAGCGATTGCATTGGCGAACGTGAATGCAAGCTCCTGTGCTGCCGTCGCTCCTGCTTCCCTGATATGATAGCCTGATATTGAAATGGTATTCCAGCTCGGCAGATTTTCCGAGCAATAAGCGAACGAATCGGTAATCAGCCTCATGCTTTCTGACGGCGGATATATATAAGTTCCGCGAGCGATATACTCCTTTAACACGTCATTCTGGATTGTGCCCGAAAGTTGGGATAAGTCGGCGCCGTTTGATTCGGCGACTGTTGCGTAAAATGCCAGCAGAATAGGCGCGGTGGAGTTAATTGTCATCGAAGTTGATACTTTCTGAAGATCTATCCCATCGAATAAGGTCTCCATATCAACGATGCTGTCAATTGCCACACCGACTCTGCCTACTTCGCCTTTGGCAAGCGGATTGTCGGAATCGTAGCCAATTTGAGTCGGAAGGTCAAACGCTACCGATAGCCCTGTGATACCCTGTTCAAGCAAAAATTTATAACGTATATTTGATTCCTCTGCGGAGGCATAACCTGCGTATTGCCGCATAGTCCATAATTTTTGCCGATACATTTCCGGATATATTCCACGTGTAAACGGCGGATTGCCCGGATCGCCTAAATCTTTATTATAATCGTGCGATGCGTCTGCCGGTTTGTAAAAAGGTTTGTCGGTATTAATTTTAGAAGCGCTCATTTGATAACCATCAGTAAAGAATTATTTGAAACGCTTTGACCTTCTGAAACAGTGATTTTTATGATTTTACCTTTAACCGGAGATTTAATCTCATTTTCCATCTTCATAGCTTCAAGAGCAAGTAACGGGGTGCCTATTTCAACGCTGTCGCCTATAGATACATTAATTCTGACTACGAGACCGGGAATAGGCGCATGTACATTACCCAAATTCTTTTGAGATGGTTTCCGAATTCCATATTCTTTTTGCAGCAGGCTGAGTCTGTCTTCAATCTCAACAGATAATTCCTCTCCGTTAACTGATGCGATGATACCATTGGCGGTTTTTGTAATTGAAATTTGGAACGAATGATTATCAATCAGCAGATGAAAAATTCCGCTGCTCATCTGTACTAAATCAATAGTTTCGCCGTTAACGGAAGCCACTTCTATATTATTTCCTTTTCGGTCGAGGGTAAACGAAAACTCTTTATCTCCAATTTTACTTGTGTATTTCATCTTAAAGAGGATTTTCTGCCGTGAGTTTTCCACCGGGAACCGCTTAAATTCGATGCCTTGCCATTTAAATTGTAATTTGGCGAGGAGGAGAATTTAAACGCGGATGCTCCAATGGCAGCAGCATTTAGCAGATGCCCATTAACGATTTTGTTTTTGGAATTACCTATTTTGCCTGTAAGATTAAGGTCATACTTACCGTTCCTGAATTCTGCGTTTGTCAAAACCTTTTTACAAAATGGAAGGGAAGTCGGCAGACCCGCAATAATGTATTCTGATAACGCTCTCACGCATCGGTCAAGCGCCTCATCCCTGTCATTTCCCCACACAATTACCTTAGAAAGGAGCGAATCGTAATAAGGAGATACAACCGTACCGGCTTGAACACCGCTGTCAACCCTGACACCGGGTCCTCCCGGCTCAAAATAATCGGTGATAGTGCCAATGGCAGGCGCAAAATCATTAGACGTATCTTCCGCGGTGATTCTGCATTCAATCGAATGACCTGAAAACGAAATGTCGTCCTGAGAAAATGGGAGCTTTTTACCTTCGCCGATTCTTATTTGTTCCTTGACCAAGTCAATGCCTGTTCTCATTTCGGTGACGGGATGCTCAACCTGCAAGCGAGTATTCATTTCGAGAAAATAAAAATTCATACTGCTGTCAATCAAGAACTCCACAGTTCCTGCGCTTCTATACTTAGCCGCTTTAGCTAAATCTACGGCAGCTTTTGCCATCTTTTCCCTGATATCGTTCGTGATAAACGGGGAGGGTGATTCTTCAATGATTTTCTGGTATCGGCGTTGAACCGAGCATTCTCTATCGCCGAGATGAACAACATTTCCGTGGCTATCGGCAAGAATTTGAATTTCTACATGATGAGGATCTTCAATCAACTTTTCAATAAAAACAGATGGATCATTAAATGATGACTCAGCTTCTGAACTTGCGGTTCGGAACTGTTCTTCAAATTCAGCTGCCGAATTCACTGTTCGCATTCCTTTTCCGCCGCCGCCTGAAACCGCTTTCAGCAGTAACGGAAACCCGATTTTTTCAGCAAATTCAAATGCGGGTTCCACAGCTTTGAACGCTTCAGAAGAACCGGGTACGGAAACGATGCCGCATTTATCCGCCATATTCTTAGCTGAAGTTTTATTACCCAGTATTTTCATAGATTTCGATGAGGGTCCCAAAAAGATAATTTTATTTTTCTCTACTTCAGAGGCGAATTCGCTGTTCTCAGAAAGAAAACCGTATCCGGGGTGGATTGCATCAACGCGTGCGGATTTGGCGACTTCCATGATCTTGTCAATCCGCAGATAGCTTTCTGCGGCAGGCGGTTCTCCAATGGAGTAAGCTTCATCCGCATATAAAACGTGTCGGGAAAGTCTGTCGATATCGGAAAAAACCACAGCCGACGTTATATTAAGTTCGCGGCATGCTCTTATAATCCTGAGCGCTATCTCTCCTCGATTAGATATGAGTATCTTTTTTATTTTCAATTTTATTCAACTTGGTCAGCTTGTATCAAGGTAATGAAAATAATACTAATCTTCCTCTCCAATAGTCAAGATGTTTGAAAAGGTCAGGTTTGGGCATTTCAGACCGAATTTGTAATGTATTGGCACCACGCTTTACCTGTATTCCTTAAATGTTCATAACCAAGAATTAGAATCAGATCACCTAATTTAAAGTAGCGTTTGATAACGAAATCACTGAATATTACAGTTAAAATAAAGATTGCATAGGTATTGTAATTTTATTAAAATATAAAAGAATTTTTTTGGTGGCTCACTAATTCAATCCACCTGATAAGAAAAACGATAATACGCGATATTTATGACCACCACGCCGGACATAATGGAAGATATAAAATCTTACACCGAAATTCTTAGTGACTTCGAATTGGAATTTCTCCTCAGAACTGCAGCTGAATGTAAAATGATTCGCAAGGATGATGGACTGGCGGAATTTATCGAAGCATTTGAAAAAACACCCGACGATGATCAAAAAGCTGAAATATTAAAAGCGTTAGGCAATATTGCTATGGGTGTTGACGGTCCTTTATTGGCGGGCGAATTCCTAATGAAAGCCTATTCTATTTCTAAATCAGATAAGGTGAAAACCAAGGTTAATACCGCATTAGCAAATTATCATATAAGTTTATCTCAATACAATAAAGCATCAGAGGCTATTGATGGAGCAATGACCACTGCTACCGATGACTTCCAAAGCGCGGACACACTTAGCGCTAAAGGTACGTTGAATCAAAGAAAAGGCGATTATAAAGGAGCCATCGCTTTGTACGGGAAAGCAGTTTCACTTTATTGGAAGGACGAAGCTCACAAAGAAATCTCCGAAATTCATAGTAACATCGGCGACGCTTATCTGGCTACAAATGAAATTGAATTGGCGCTGGACTCTTACAGAGAAGCGCTGCGATTTGCTCAAAAAACCAAAGGAAAAATTCCGTTAGCTCCTTTATTCTTTCGTTTAGGGGAGTTGAATCTGACTACGAATAAGATCATTCCGGCGATTACATATTTCGAGGATTGCTTGAAAGATAAATCGTTCCCGCTATTGAGAGTGAAAAGTTTACGAAAATTAGCACAATGTTACTCAATTATCGGGGGAGAAAAAGATGCCAATAACTTATATGAGGAGGCCATCTCTCTGGCGACGTCCCTGTCGGATGATTCTGAAATAGCGTTAAGCAGAGATGAATTTTCTGCACATCTAATCTCAAGCGGAAAGTTTAAGGAGGCTAAAGAACTTGTAGATAAGAATTATAGTCTAAGAGCCGAATATTTTTCAGGAAAGGGAAAAGAACTGCCAGGTGCGTGGAATTATGCTGAATTGTTATATAAAATTTACTCACATCAAGAAATTAAAAGTGAACCTGAAAAGGGAAGTAATGCCTTAGACGAAACAACCGATAAAGCGTTATTAACCGGTGAAATAGTGTCTGAGGTAAGAAAGCTGATAGAGATGATGCATCATGTTATGGACAGACCGAAAAACATAGCTCTTGATTATGAGAATCTGTCGCTTAAAGAAGCTGTGAGATTGTTTAAAAAGGAATTCCTGACAGAGAAGCTTGCGATTAATAATTGGGATAAGAATAAAGTAGCTGATGATTTAGGCGTCACTCTGAGTAATCTTTACCATCATCTTGAATCACTTGGAATGAATAAATAGCTTCAGTGTCAGAGCGAATATTATTTCGTAAGTAAATTTTCTCTGCCGGGAGCGACAGAAATCATATTTATCGGAAAGTTTAAAAACCCTTCTAACGCGGTTATATAATCCTTAGCTTTTTGTGGAAGCTCGTCATAGACAGTGACATTATCAAGCGGAAGCTTCCATCCCTCGAATGATTCGTAAATTGGAGTCACTGAATTAAACTCATCTGCATTTATCGGGAAGTGATCTATTAGAACACCGTCATTAGCATATCCGACACAAACCTGAATTTGATCAAGATCGTTCAACACATCAAGTTTTGTCAGGGCAATTTGAGTTGATCCATTGATATCTATGGAGCGTTTTGCCAAAGGAACATCAAACCATCCACACCTTCTCTCTCTGCCTGTTGTCGCTCCAAATTCATATCCGGCTTCCCTTATAAGTAATCCGATTTCTCCTTTCAGCTCTGTGGGGAACGGACCGAGACCGACTCTGGTTGTGTATGCTTTCATTATAGATACTACCTCGTCAATCTTGGTGGGACCTATTCCCGTTCCTGAGCAAGCGCCACCTGCCGACGAATTAGAAGAGGTGACGAATGGGTAAGTTCCATGGTCAATGTCCAGGAAAGTTCCTTGCGCGCCCTCTAATAGAATATTTCTACCGTTCAAAATATCGCGATTTAAGAGTGAAGTTACGTCAGATATGAATGGCTCAAGCTTTGAAGCATTTTCATAAAATGCGTTGAATATTTCATCGAATGAAGGCAGGTCGCTGATATTCAACGAATCAAAGTTTCGAAGCAGTTTAGTTCGAAATCCTTCCTTGTCAAGAACATCTATGGCTCGAATTCCAACACGGGCTATTTTATCGGTATAAGCAGGTCCGATTCCTCTTAAAGTGGTACCGATGGCAGCTGAACTGAGTTCAGACGCTTTATCTGCAATCTTATGCAGCGGCGTTACGAGATGAGCGTTTTGGCTGACGAATAATCGGTCTTGTACACTTATGTCTTCGCTGTTTAAGAACTCAATCTCAGACAGAAAAGCTTCAGGGTCGATTACAACGCCGTTTCCTATATAGCAGGTTGTGCTTTTTCGAAGAATGCCGGACGGAATAAGGTGTAATATAAACTCTTTACCATCAAAAATTATTGTATGCCCTGCGTTTGCCCCGCCTTGATAGCGCGCAACAACATCCATTTTTTCCGAGAGAATATCGACGATTTTTCCTTTGCCTTCGTCGCCCCACTGACCGCCTACAACTATTGTTACAGGCATAGAAAAATAAAGTTCGAAGTATTAATAATGTATCCTATTTAGTAAAAACAGCCAGACTAAACTACATGAAGCTTGCGATGGCTTCATCCATATTATCGTATGATGTGAAAACCGAAGATAATTTAGTTATATTAAGAATATTTTTAATCTTATCGCTTGGATGAGCTAGACAGAGATTCCCACCGTTGTTACGGACAGTCGTAAGACCGCTGATTAAGATTCCCAACCCGGAGCTATTTATCCAATCAACACCCTTTAAATCAATCACAACGTTCTTAACATCCGCGTCAATCAGCTTATGCAATGATTCATGCAGTTGAGTTGCATCAGGACCACCCATCAACTTCCCCTGCAACTGTAGAACAGTCACATTACCTTTGTCGATTTGTTTTAATTCCATGATTTACCTCGTTCCGCTCGCTGCAACAGTAGCGCGTTTTTTGGCAGCATCTCTTGCCTGCCATTCGATGAGAACCGGGCTTGCGATAAATATAGATGAATACGTTCCGATTACCACGCCGATCATCATCGCAAATGAAAATCCTGAGATAACTTCTCCGCCCATTGTATAGAGAATAAATACCACCATAAATGTAGTAAAGGAAGTGACAACAGTTCTGGCAAGTGAATTGTTTATACTTGTGTTGACAATAGTTTCGTACGAATCATGACGCATGGATTTGATATTCTCTCTTATCCGGTCATAAATTACTATAGTATCATTCAAAGAGTAGCCGACAATCGTTAGAAATGCCGCGATTACAGCAAGATTGATTTCGATATCTAACACGCTGAATATGCCGAGAGTGATTATCACATCGTGAGCCAAGGCGATTAATGCGCCGATGGCGAATTTAAATTCGAACCGGAAAGTTATATAAATAACGATGCCGATCAGTGCTACGAAAATTGCCAGGACAGCATTTCCTCTCAATTCCGCTCCGATTTTGGGTCCCACTTTTTCTACTTTCCGAATCTCATAGGCATTACCTGAGAAATAATTTCCGAGTGCCTCAGAAATTATTTTTGCATCTTCTCCACTTCCCTCTGCTTCAAGTATTCTGATAAGCACTTCACGGTCATCGCCGAACTGTTGAATAACAGCGCCTTCATACCCTGCTTCGGAAACAGCCGAACGAACATCAACGCTTGAAACCGGTTCTTCAAATTTCATTTGAACTAACGTTCCGCCGAGGAAATCAATTCCCAATCGCGGTCCGCCGTGAACGATCAGCGAAAGTATGCCAACGATAATCAATGTGAGTGAGAATTTCATTCCAATTTTACGTTTCCCGATAAAATCTATTTTTGTGTCTCTAAAAAGTTCCATATTATATACTTAATTTTGTGACCGTAAAACGATCTGTTATGAATGTGAATATAGTTCTGGTTATGAAAATCGCCGTCAACATACTGGCAAGAATTCCCCAAAACAGAGTAACTGCGAATCCTTTTATTGGTCCTGTCCCGAACTGGAATAGGACTAAAGCCGCTAAAATTGTCGTGACATTTGCGTCAATAATTGTTGTTAACGCCTTAGAAAAGCCTGCGTCAATGGCTGAACGAACAGTTTTACCTTTTCTTAATTCTTCTTTGATTCGTTCGAATATTAACACGTTTGCGTCCACAGACATTCCCACTGTCAATATCAACCCTGCGATTCCGGGTAGTGTCAAAGTTGCCCGAAGCGTTGCCATAATTGCCAGCACAAACGTAAGATTCAGTACAAGAGCGAAGATTGCAATTAGCCCTGACCCCTTATAATAAAATGCCATAAAGATTACAACGAGTATAAAGCCTGTGAGCGCCGCTCTTGTTCCAAGTTCGATTGAATCTCTTCCCAGCGATGGTCCTATAGTGCGTTCCTCAATTATTTCCATTGGGGCGGGAAGAGCGCCGGCTCTTAAAATTATAGAAAGATCTTTTGCCTCATTTATGGAAGACATCCCTTCTATGACAGTATTGCCTGATGAAATTTTATCTCTGATAACCGGAGCTGAGTGAACCTTATTATCCAGAACAATGGCAACTCTTTTATTTACGTTTGCTCCGGTAAGACGTGACCAAATTCGCGCTCCATCGCTGTTCATGCTAAGATAAACTACGGGCTGACCGGAAATGGAACTTGCTCCACCGCCGAAATTGGCTGAGGCAGAAGTAACAACTTCGCCTGTCAAGCCGGGTTCTCTGTTGATTGCGTATAAAACATGGAATGTTTGAGAGGGAAGACCTGTCCCGCCGTAATCTTTTGTTTTGTTAGCCCAAACGAATTTCATATCAGCAGGTAGAGCGGCTTTAACTTCATCTAAATCTAAAATTCTTTTTACTGCTTTAAGGTTTTCCGCCGGTACGCCAATATCGCCCTGAATATTTCTCAGAAGAGCCGAAAAAGGTCGATCTTCAAATATCTGTTCGTCAACTATTACTGAATTATCGGAAGTTCCGAAATTTGCGTCACCAATCGATTCGCCGAATATTTCCGAGACGCTGATAGCTTTGTCTTGACTTTCCTGAGGAGCAACGGCGATGGTATCGGCATTCTCGTACTCGTCAGCTGTTTTGTTAGAGGAAATAAGACTATCCAAAGGTATACCGGTTCTCCTGCTTTTCAAAACGTTGTCGATGCGGGCTATGACGGTTTGTACGACATCAGGTTCTTTAAGAAGGCTGAATTCAAGAAGCGCCGTTTGGCGTATTAGATTTCTTGCCCTCTCGGTGTCTCTAACACCGGCAAGCTCAACAATTATTCGATTATTGCCTTGCTTCTGAATTGTCGGCTCGGATACTCCGAACTGATCAACTCTATTCCTGATAACCTCAAGTGCGCGGGTCACCGCGTCATCGGCTTCGTCTTTTAGCGAAGAAATAATTACCGAGTTTTCAATGCCTCTGTCAATAAAATGTCTGGCAAGTTTAATGTCCCTTTCATTTACCTCTAAGAGGAGAGCGTCAAGATATTCAATCCCATCGTTTTTCGCCCGGACTTTAGCGGATTCCAAAACATCGTAAAGGACTGTTCTGTTACCGGCAAGATTTTCCACAAGTTTTGGAATGTCCACTTCCATAACAACATGCATTCCGCCCTGAAGATCAAGCCCCAACTTCAATACGTTTTTCTCAACAAGCTCGCCGTCGCTTGATTCTGTAGTATTTAAAAAGTAATGCTCAATAGTAGGGATGAGATTATAG
The DNA here is from genome assembly GCA_022573815.1 of Candidatus Neomarinimicrobiota bacterium. NCBI lineage: Bacteria > Pseudomonadati > Fidelibacterota > Fidelibacterota bacterium. The sequence goes on along the minus strand of JACZTG010000008.1, from coordinate 37,673 downwards.
ACTGCTAAAGTTATAACAATCCCTATTAAAATTAACTTCGGTGTTTGTCGCGTTCCCAAAAAATCCTCGTATTTTCTAATGTTTCAGCAAAAAAATGAATTTAGCTCAAAGAGCAGGTTATGTCAAATGAAAATTTCAATTATTCTAACATATATTTTTATAAAGCGCTCAAAAGTCTAAAAGGTTATAAATTAATACCGGAGAGATTTATCAACCACACAGTTCAATTCCTTTCCATTCATATATCTATCAAGATTTCTTCCGAAATCCGTAGCCGCAAGTGGAGTGTATTCGGAAAAATTTCCGGCAACGTGCGGCGACATAAAAACATTATCCAAATCAAACAGCGGGCTTTCTTCGGGAAGGGGCTCGGTATCATAAACGTCAATTCCGGCGCCGGCTATTTCCTTTTTAACAAGTGATTCATAAAGAGCCGATTCGTCAACTATCGCCCCTCTGGCAATATTAATCAGGATAGCGCTCTTTTTCATTCGGGATAATTTTTTTGCATCAATTAATCCACGGGTTTGTTTGGTTAGGGGCGCACAAATAGCAAAGTAGTCCGATTTTGACATCAAATCTTCCAATTCATTTAGAGGATAGGAAATATCCACATTATCAAATTGGGACTTAGAGTCGGAAGTTCTGGTAGTCACAATTACCTTCATTCCAAATGCTTTCGCCATCTTTGCCAATTCGCGACCGATAGCGCCCTGACCAAGAATTCCGAGCGTCTTTCCCGAAAGAGTGCCGGTTTGCTTGACGATCTCCTTCTGGTTCCACTTTCGAGAAGATTTAAATTTCAGAGATAATTCAAGATTCCGTTCAAAGTATAGCATCATTGCGACTGCATATTCAGCCGTTACTTTCGAATGAAAACCAATGGCTTTGGTTATTAAAACATCGCTGCTGACGATGCTCTCGTACATAGCGTGGTCAATTCCCGTTACCGCGAAATGTATCCATTTCAGACCCGAAAGTGTTGAAAAAACAGCTTCTTTCATTCTGAAACAAACTGCTACTTCAACGTCAGAACCGGCTGATGCGAATTCCTCGTCTGAAGAGCAGAAGATGAATTCGACCTTTTCAGGCGTTTGCAATTCCGCGCGGATATTTTCCGTTACTCTGTCGAACATCGGCTGATTGTTAGTCATACGGATGGCGATCTTGAGATTGTCGGAACTCATTCTAATTTAATCTAAAGTGAAGGTTTACCGGAAGCAACTTATAATATGAGTGAGTGGAAGTGGTTCATTTTAAACAGATATTGAAAGATTAAAACGCATTTGTGAATATCGGTATCACACCCTCCGTCACTTCCCCCGCCGATGGCGGGATTCGTGACACCTCCCTCAAGGGAGGAGATTCAGATCCCCTTCTTTAAAAGGAGGTGTGGATTTTGGTGGAGCCAAAATTCGAGGTGGTTCGGGAGTTGAAGACCTTGAGCAGTGCGAATACTATGGACTAAGCCAAGTAACATATTGGCGTGCGGTCAGAGCAAGTGAATCCCGCTGTAAGCGGCGGCCCTAACCCGCACACGGGGAAAAGCTTATTGAGTTATGAAAACGTGCTGGTTGGGGCTTGCCCCGACAGCATGTGGGATTTCCCCGGATGAACCTTCTATTGTTATTTGGAATTAAAGTCAAATAATATGTTTCAGTAAGGAGTCTGAGCCACTGAAATTGCCGTTTCTCATTCAAAGCGTTCTTGCATTTCGTCCGATACGCAACTACATTAGAAAGTTGAATAATAAACTTATTATAGTAACTGAATATTGACGAAAACTATTGTTATAGCCAATCAAAAAGGCGGTGTGGGAAAGACAACCACGGCGGTGAATCTCGCGGCCTGTATGGCGGTCATCGAAGTACCTACTCTTATAATCGATATGGATCCGCAGTCAAATGCAACGAGCGGATTAGGGGTTGAGCTTACCCCGAAAGACAAATCTATTTACGATGTTTTGATTAATGATACGGATACCAACGAAGCGATTCATAAATCTGCTCTTCCTCTTCTTGATATACTTCCTGCGGCAACGAAATTAGTCGGAGCGGAGATTGAACTGGTTCCGGCGTTGGCGCGAGAGACAATCCTCAAAACAGCTTTGAAATCAATCAACGGAAAATACGAGTATATTTTTATAGACTGTCCTCCCTCTTTGGGCTTATTAACGCTAAACAGTTTAACGGCAGCTGACAGTGTGCTGGTCCCTGTGCAATGCGAGTATTATGCTCTTGAAGGGTTAAGCCAACTTTTAAACACGATTAGGCTTGTGCAGAAAAGTTTAAATCGGAAGCTTGAGATCGAGGGCTTCCTAATTACTATGTTTGACGGACGGCTAAATCTCAGCAGGCAGGTTGCCGATGAAATAAGAGAATATTTTAAAGAAAAGGTATTTAAGACAGTCATCAACAGGAACGTTAAACTTGGAGAAGCGCCGAGTTTCGGTAAGCCTATAATATTGTATGATGCGGTGTCAACCGGAGCAAGTAATTATATGAATCTTGTTCAGGAGATGTTAAAAGATGCCAGCTAAATCACTCGGGAAAGGACTTGGAGCGCTAATACCGGAAGTAACTGAACCTTCTTCCGCAGACGTGGCAGAAATCCTGGTGGACGATATATCAGTTAACCCGCAGCAACCGAGACAGGACTTTAATTCTGTAGCCCTTGAGGAACTGGCTGCCTCTATAAATGAGAACGGGATTGTTCAGCCGATCACCGTTCGACAGAAGAACGGCAAGTATGAACTGATAGCGGGAGAGAGAAGACTTAGGGCTGTAAAGCTGATAAATATGAGATCTATCCCCGCATATGTAATGTCCGTTGATGATGAACGTATGCTGCAACTTGCGCTCATTGAAAATATACAGAGAGAAGATCTGAATCCGATTGACATTGCGCAGGCGTATGATGATCTGATTGAAACTCATGGATTGACACACGGCGAAGTGGCGGACAGGGTCGGTAAAAACCGATCCACGGTGGCAAACTTCCTTCGACTGCTAACTCTTCCTCCTGAAATAAAAGATGCTCTGCGAAAAGGAGAAGTTTCGCAGGGTCACGCAAGAGCTTTGTTAGCGTTTAAAGATGTGAACAAAATTAAAAATCTGTTCAGAAAATTAATGAAAAACGGGTTGAGTGTTCGGCAGGTTGAGGAGATGGTTAAACGCGGTGATGGTGCTGCGCAAACATCATCGTCAAATAAACAGAAGCCGCTTAAATCGCCTCAGCTCAAAGCAATAGAAAATGACCTGATGATGAAACTCGGTACAAAAGTAAAAATACGTGAAAAAGGATCAGGCGGAGAACTGCTTGTGGAATATTATTCTGACGAAGACCTCGACCGGCTGATAGAGCTTTTCGGTAAATTGGCGGATTGATTAGTACAATCGGTTGGTATCTATGAAAAAAGGTAAATATTACACAGTTATTCTAATTCCTGACGATACGGATAATCCCAGAACATATCGATTAAACCGAAAATTAGTACGGTCGGTAATAGTGTTTTCTGTACTTTTGATTTTTTCAATAGCTGTTTCATTAGCTATTATTCTTCCGAAAGCATTACGATTTAATCAAATCGAAGCTGAGAATAAGAAGCTAATGCGTGAGCATTTTAAGGTACTTGGTCTGATTGACGATTATGCGCGCATAAAAAAAAGGGATATAGCCATCAGGAAATACCTTGGTCTCGGTCTGAATCTCAAATCTCCATTCGGCTTTATAGAAGTGGAAACCGATACCAATACTGTAAACTTTGATTCACTGATGTTGATTCCGCTGAACAATATAGATCCAAAAGATATTCCAAGGTTTAGTAATATTAATTTCATTGAAAATGTGCCTACCACGCCTCCTCTTGAAGGAGTGGTTACGGCAGGATTTGCCCGGTCAACAATATTCCGGGAAGACCAGCATGTGGGAATAGACATTGCCACACGAGTTGGAGAGGCGGTTGTGGCGGCGGCGGAAGGGATTGTAATATTTTCTAATTGGACTTACCGTTCTGGTAATAGCGTAATTATCTATCACGGTGATGATTATTTTACGGTTTACAGCCATAACGCGCGCAACATAGTCAGGGAACACGAAAGAGTTCATAGGGGTGATACAATAGCTCTCGCGGGGAATACGGGGATGAGCAGGGGACCGCATTTGCACTTTGAGATTTGGAATAAAGGAGTTCCAATTGACCCTCGAGAATTGATTCCTTTATACCGCGAAAAGGATATTTCGGTCAAATAAGACAATAGAGGTTTTATGAAAGGATTCAGTAAAAAAAATGTTGATAGAATCGAGACGCTTGTTGGCGTAGGTTCGACGATAAATGGCGATATTGTCGCTAACAACAGTTTACTCGTTAACGGTGTTGTTACAGGAAACGTAACCACAGATAGCACAATCAGAGTTGGAACTACCGGTATTATTAGGGGAGATGTGAAAGCAAGGTCGGCGATAATCGGCGGCGTAATTGAAGGAGACCTCAATACAAAAGAGAATACAATATTAGGGCCTCAGTCAAGATTATTGGGAGACCTGAGGACATCGAAGTTGAAAATCGAAGAGGGTGCAACATTTGAAGGCAGATGTATTATGCTCAAGGATGATTCAAAAAATGAATCGTCCGAAAAATCCGGAGCTGAAAAAGAAAACGAGAGCAAGTTTAATTTAAGTTGACAGATATGTCACTAAATGATGAAACAAAAAAAAGAACCCCTCAATCAAATACAAAATATTATGCATTCGGAATGCAGATTGCAGTCTCATTCGCATTTTACGTCCTCGGCGGCTATTGGCTTGACACAAAATTTTCTACCCTGCCGCTGTTTTTAATCATAGGTGTGGTTTTCGGTATCATTTCATTTATTTACTTTATGAAAAAGCTTTACTACGAAAAATGAACCTGATTATTTTTCCTGAAATAATTGTGTAGATGAAAAATAACTTTCATCTGTTAGGCTTCGGTGTGGCAGCTGTCGCCGGAACTTCGATATATCTTATCCTTTCGATGCTGAAGGAAGTGAACGGATTCCTTTTTATATTATCCCTCGCTACAGCGGTGGGATTGATGGAAGTCAGTTATCTTATCAGAGAATGGGGAGCAAGAGGCGATCAAAACCGCGTATTAAAAAGCGTTTCATACAGTTTGGGAAGTAAAATATTGGTGGTAGCGACCTCATATTTCACAATAAGATTCCTGACTAATTTAAATTCTAAAGATTTTTTGCTAATTCTGGTTGCTATTTACTTTCTCTTATTTATCTTTGAGGTTCTGTATATGATGAAAGTAGAAACCGGGAGTTTGAAAAAAGAGTAAATGTTGTTATCAGAGGGGTCAAAAAAGGTTCGTAGCTTAGATGAGATAGAACCTATTCATGTAGTGGGGGACATCTTTCACGAAGTAAGCGATCAGGTTTGGATACCTCTTGATCTGTACGGTTTTGATCTGTCAATTACAAAACTCACGATATTTATGTGGATAGCCTCGTCAATTTTACTCGGGGTCGCCTTTTCGGTCAGGAAAAATCTTTCTCTTGCTCCTACGGGTCGGCTCGCTAATGCTGTGGAAGCATTATTTATGTTCGTTCGTGACGATATCGTCAAGCCGAATCTGCATGACGATTGGAGAGGGTTTATGCCGCTATTCGCTACTTTCTTCGTCTTCGTGTTGATAAATAATTCAATCGGAATGATTCCATATTTTGCTAATCCAACAGGCAGTATCAGTGTTACGCTTATGCTGGCAACTATGACGTTTCTGACGATAATAATCGGTAGTATACATAAAAATGGAATTGGCGGATTTCTAAAATCATTCGTTCCACCCAATGTGCCTACTTTTATTTTACCGATAATAGTATTGGCGGAAGTATTGGGGCTTTTCACAAAATCATTTGCTTTATGCATCAGGCTGTTTGCTAATATGATAGCGGGTCACATAGTAATTTTAACATTGTTCGGTCTTATCTATATCCTTCACAGTTGGATATTAGTTCCCTTCACAATAGTTACGAACATTGGTATAAGTATACTTGAAATTTTAATAGTTCTGATACAGACGTATGTGTTTACATATCTTTCCGCAATATTTGTGGGAATGAGTTTAAATCCGGAACATTAAATAATTAAAAATAGATAATAATTAAGGAGAAATTAAGATGGATTCACAAGCATTAGCGTGGTTGGCTGCGGGTATTGGCGCAGGAATGATCACAATCGGAACTGCTTATGGAATCGGGAGTATCGGTGCAGCGGCAATGGAAAGTATCGGAAGGCAGCCTGAAGCAGCCGGTGATATCAGAGGCGCAATGATTGTTGCCGCAGCGCTTATTGAAGGTGTAGCATTCTTCTCGATAATCGTAACCATTCTGTTGATAGTTCTTACAGGAGCATAGGCGAAGAAAAAATATGGAATTTACACTATTAGATGTAAGTGTGGGACTTGTATTCTGGTCAACAATTACATTTCTATTGCTTCTCGTTATCCTGAAAAAATATCTATGGAAACCTCTTATAGATAATTTGGATAATAGGGAGCGGATGATAAACGAATCAATAAAAAACGCCGAAGAGATTCAGAAGAAATCGGAAGAATCTTTTGAAGAATATAATGCGAAGCTTGCGGAAGCGAGAGAAGAAGTTCGTAAAGTGATTTCCGCAGGCAAAGATTCCGCCGAAAAAGCAAAAGCCGAGATTCTTGAGGAAGCTAACAAACGGGCTGCCGCTCTGATAGACAAAGCGAAAAAAGAAATTGAAGCGGAGAAGACCGGCGCTCTGAATGAAATCAAGAAAGTAGTGGTGGATATATCGCTTGCTGCTGCGGAAAAAGTGATTAAGAGTAATATTAGGTCAGAAGATCATATGAGGCTTATTGAGGAAACGATGAAGAGCATGGCGGCGAAGGATTGAAGGACTTAGCGGCCGCGCGAAGATATTCTTCTTCACTCCTCGAACTCGCGATTGAAAAGAACGAAGTTTCTGAAACTGCTGAAGGACTAAAAGATCTGAAACAAGCTCTAAAAGAGCTGCCGGAGCTTAGAGCCTTCCTCTATTCGTTTAGATTCGAGACTGACAAAAAAGTAGAAACATTGGGCATAGTGTTCGGTGATGATTTTACCGATCTTTTGTCCAAATTTATGAAAACGATAATTAACAACAAAAGACAGGACTTGATTCCCGATATTTCAGACCGGTTTAACAAGATGGCGATGGATTCAATGAACAAAATTCTCGTCTCAGCCTTCACACCTGAAGAGCTTTCTGAAGATACCAGTAAGATGATAAAGAAAAAATTAGACGGTTTACTCGGCAAAGATGTGGTAATCAATTCAATAATCGACCCGAATCTTATCGGCGGAATGATATTGCGGATTGACAACAGTGTCATAGACGGTTCTGTTCGAGGTTACTTGACGCGTATGCGCAGGGAACTTTTGAGTTAGCTGATAATTAGGAGTTAGAATGGCAATAAAAACCGACGAAATAGCCTCTCTATTAAAAAAGCAGATTGAGGGTTTCAAGGTATCGGTCGACGTTCAAGAAGTCGGCGAAGTAATTATGGTTGGTGACGGAATTGCTCGTGTTGTTGGGCTCGAAAATGCTATGGCATCCGAGCTTATCGAGTTTTCCGGAGGAATTTTCGGAATGGCGCTCAACTTAGAAACGGATAACGTTGGCATAATCCTTTTTGGGGATGACAGAGAGATTAAAGAAGGCGACACCGCGAAACGCACAGGAAGATTAGTAGATATCGGAGTTGGTGATGAGATGCTTGGAAGAGTCGTTAATCCCATAGGCATTGCGATTGACGGTAAGGGCAAACTCGATCCCAAAAAGAGAATGCCCATCGAAAACAAAGCGCCCGGCGTTATAGCCCGTGCGCCCGTATCGGAGCCTTTAGCCACAGGCATAAAATCGATAGATTCGATGATTCCTATCGGACGTGGACAAAGGGAACTGATAATCGGCGACAGGCAAACAGGAAAGACTGCAATCGCCGTGGATACCATTATCAACCAAAAGGGCGGCGATGTAAAATGTATCTATGTGGCGATTGGACAGAAAGCCTCTACAGTAGTTTCCGTGATTCAGACATTGGAAGATCACGGCGCGATGGAATATACGGTTGTCGTGGCGGCTAACGCTTCAGACCCTGCTCCGATGCAATTCATCGCTCCATATGCGGGAGCGGCAATCGGTGAATTTTTCAGAGATAAAGGAGAGCATGCTCTCATAGTTTACGATGATCTTTCAAAGCATGCCTGGGCTTACAGGCAAATTTCGCTTCTGCTTAGAAGACCTCCGGGACGGGAGGCATATCCGGGCGATGTGTTCTATTTGCATTCGCGGTTGTTGGAGCGAGCCTCGAAATTGAGCGATAAACTCGGCGGCGGTTCACTTACAGCGCTCCCAATAATCGAGACGCAGCTGAGCGATGTATCGGCGTATATCCCTACAAATGTTATATCAATTACCGACGGTCAGATATTTTTAGAAAACGATCTTTTTTATTCCGGAATCAGACCTGCTATTAATGTAGGCATTTCCGTCTCCCGTGTAGGCTCAAACGCTCAAATCAAGGCTATGAAACAGGTGGCCGGCTCGCTGAAGATAGACCTTGCTCAGTACAGGGAGATTGAAGGCTTCGCTAAGTTCGGCTCTGATCTTGACAAGGCAACGTTAGCTCAGTTAACGCGTGGTGAGAGACTTGTGGAAATTCTGAAACAGAAACAGTTCAAGCCGATGAATTTCGGAAATCAGATAGCTCTGATCTTCGCCGGAACTAAGGGTTATTTGGACGAAATACCAACGGAAAAGATTGTCCAATTTTCATTAGATTTTGACGCATATATGGAACAAGAGCACAGTGATATCCTTAAGGAAATCGATACGGAAAAAATCATTTCCGATGAGCTGGAAGGGAAAATGGCAAAAGCCGTCGTGAGCTTTGTAGAGACTTTCAAAGTTAAAGAGGGATAGTGGCAACACTAAAAGAAATAAAGACACGGATGTCTTCTGTTAAAGGCATCGAGCAGGTTACCCGCGCTATGAAGATGGTAGCCACTGTAAAATTACGTCGTGCTCAGGAAAAGATAATTGAAGCCAGACCTTATGCGTTCCGGATTAGAGATTTGCTAAATGATCTGATTCCGCAAGTAGATGTGACGCTCAACCCTTTGCTGGCGACACGCGAACAGAAAAAATATTGTGTTGTAGTAGTCACATCGGATAGAGGGCTTTGCGGCTCATTCAATACGAACGTACTGAATAAATCGGAAGAGATTATAAACAGCTATGGGAAAGATTCTACATATGTAATTGCCATCGGGAAAAAAGCGCGCGATTTCTTCAAAATCCGGGATTATGATCTGGTGGAATCCTACGTGGATTTTTCCAAAAAATTAAATTTCGATCACGCAGTGGAAATCACTGAGACAATTACGTCGCAATATCTTTCCGCTGATATTGACAGGGTGGATGTGGTCTATCATGAATTTAAATCAGCTGTAAGACAGGAATTGATAGCCGAGCGATTTTTGCCCTTGAAACCGGGTGATGCAAGAGAAGATTTTATGCCCGGAGCAGCTGATGAGACCGCTGTGGAGGAAGATAGCAGTGTCAAAAGCGGTGATATGTTGTTCGAACCGTCTGTTGAAGCGGTGGTTAATGCTATCGTCCCGAAATTTCTGGTAGTTCAGATGTGGAGAATTCTACTCGAATCTAACGCTTCGGAACAGGGGGCAAGAATGACGGCAATGGAAAATGCCACAGATGCGGCAAATGAAATGATAGATGATCTTCAGTTATCATATAATAAAGCAAGACAATCTTCGATAACAAGCGACCTCCTCGATATTATAGGCGGAGCGGAGGCGTTAAATAATTAATAATTTAGCTGTAGATAATTCAAGGAACAGGAATGAACAAAGGTAAAGTACTTCAGGTAATGGGTCCCGTTGTGGATGTAGATTTCAGTGACGGCGAAATCCCTCCGATATTTCAGGCGTTAAAGATAGCAAGAGATGGAGGGGATCTGGTTTTAGAAATTGAGCAGCACATTGGCGAATCGGTAGTTCGTACGGTAGCAATGGATTCCACCGAGGGACTTGTTCGCGGTGATGAAGTGGAGGACACGGGTGGACCGATTACAGTTCCCGTAGGTCCGGAGGTGCTTGGCAGGATGACAGACCTTCTGGGGAATCCTATTGACGAACTGGGCCCTATCAATTCGAAGATCAGGCTTCCTATACATCGTAAGGCGCCGGATTTCAGCGACCTTTCAACATCGCCTGAACCGTTTGAAACAGGTATAAAAGTAGTAGATCTCCTTGAGCCGTATATGAAGGGCGGTAAAACAGGCCTTTTTGGTGGTGCGGGAGTCGGTAAAACTGTTCTGATTCAGGAACTAATTCGAAATATCGCTACCGAGCATGGCGGATACTCAGTGTTTGCGGGAGTGGGAGAGCGAACCCGAGAAGGTAATGACCTTTGGTTAGAGATGAACGAATCCGGCGTAATTGATAAGACCGCTTTGGTATTCGGACAGATGAACGAGCCTCCGGGAGCAAGAATGCGAGTTGGTCTATCCGCTCTAACAGTTGCCGAGTATTTTAGGGACGAAGAAGGAAAGGATGTTCTTCTTTTTATTGACAACATCTTCCGTTTTGTGCAGTCGGGTTCGGAAGTTTCCGCATTGCTCGGAAGAATGCCGTCCGCCGTAGGTTATCAACCCACGCTGGCAACGGAAATGGGCAATCTTCAGGAACGGATTACATCGACAAATAAAGGTTCCATCACCTCCGTGCAGGCGATTTATGTTCCGGCTGATGATATAACCGATCCGGCGCCGGCTACTACATTTGCGCATCTTGATGCTACTACCGTGTTAGATAGAGCTATATTCGAGCTTGCGATCTACCCTGCTGTTAATCCTCTTGATTCTACTTCAAAACTTTTGGATCCGAATATATTGGGAGAGAACCACTATCGTGTTGCGATGGATGTTCAGGAAATTCTGCAAAAGTATAAAGATCTTCAGGACATTATCGCCATACTCGGAATGGACGAACTATCTGATGAGGACAAGGTAGCTGTCAAAAGGGCTCGGAAAATACAGAAGTTTCTTTCCCAGCCGTTCTTCGTAGCCGAAGTATTTACGGGAATTGACGGTCGTTATGTTAAAATGGAAGACAGTGTGGCCGGCTTTGACGCTATTATCAAAGGTGAAATGGATGACCTTCCCGAACAGGCATTCTATATGGTCGGAACGATAGACGAAGCTGTGGAAAAGGCAAAGAAGATAAGGGAGAACGAATAATAGTATGGCAGAAAACTTCTCAGTAGAAGTTGTAACACCAATATCAATTCGCACTTATGATAGTGTAAGCCATGTTCGCGCTACCGGCGTGGATGGCAAATTCGGGATATTACCAAGACATATTTCTGCAATAATGGCTCTTAAACCCGGTGAACTGAGAATTGACACAGACAACAAACAGCTTCTGTTGGCAACAAGCGGAGGCTACTGCGAAGTGCAGCGGGGAAAAGTGCTGTTCCTCGTGGAAACAGCCGAAATTCCCGGGGAGATAGATGTTGAAAGGGCACAAAAAGCCTTAGACAGAGCGAATGAACGGCTTAAGGAAAAACCTGCTGATTTGGACCACAAGCGAGTTAGAGGAGCAATTGAAAGAGCAAACAACAGACTTAAAATTTCTGCCAGGAAGTAATAAACTCCAAAGAACTTCATTTCTATAAAAGTATCATTAGAATAATAAGTTATACGAATATTATTCTTCATTAAGTATATTTCAAGACTACAATAAAATGGATATTGATTAAGCTATATGAAAGACCACTATAAAGGGATGCGGACTCACTTCTGCGGCGAGCTGCGCAAGGAAGATTCGGGTAGTGAAGTTACGCTGATGGGTTGGGTCAGGCGAAGGCGCGACCACGGCGGACTTATATTCGTTGACCTGAGGGACCGGTACGGTATTACACAGGTGGTCTTTAATCCACAGATGCCTGATGAATTGTTTAATCTGGCAGAAAAGCTCTCTGTGGAAGACGTATTGAAAATAACGGGTAAGGTCGGTGAGCGACCCGAAGGAACGTTGAATCCGAACCTTGACACAGGGGAAATAGAGGTAAACGCAAAATTTCTTGAACTGCTGAGCGAAGCGGAAACTCCGCCCTTCGAAATTAAAGAAGAAGTGGAAGCATCGGAAGACCTTCGTCTCGAGTACAGATATTTGGATTTGCGGCGTGTGAATATGCGTGACGCTATTATCACAAGGCATAAATTCTATCAATCCGTACGAAAATTTATGTCGGGTAAGGGGTTTATCGAGATTGAGACTCCTGTTCTTACTAAGTCCACACCAGAGGGCGCCCGCGATTTTCTTGTCCCCAGCCGGATAAGCAAAGGGAAATTTTACGCTCTGCCCCAGTCACCTCAGATTTATAAACAAATACTTATGGTCTCTGGATTCGATAAATATTTTCAGATAGTGAAAGCATTCAGGGATGAAGACCTTCGCGCGGACAGACAACCCGAGCATACTCAGATAGATATTGAAATGTCGTTCGTAGAAGAACGGCATGTTCAGAAAATGGCTGAAGAACTTATGGCAACAGTATTCAAGGAGATAATAGATGTAGAACTTCCTCTGCCGTTTCCGCGTCTAACCTATGATGATGCGATGAAGAGATTCGGCTCAGATAAACCGGATATGAGATTCGGCGTGGAATTGACAGATATTTCCGAACGCGCCGCGAACAGTGATTTTCAAATATTTAAGGACGCTGTCGCGGAGGGGGGAATCGTGTCCTGCATATCCGCCCCGGCTAAAGGAAGTTTCAGCCGGAAAATAATTGATGAATTGACGGAGTTTGTTAAAATTTATGGACTGAAAGGACTTTCGTGGGCCAAAGTTGAAAACGGCGGATTGACAGGCGGTGTGAGTAAACATTTCCCTGAAAATCAGCAGAGTGAACTAATAGAGGAAGTGGGCGCTGAAGATGGCGATGTTATCTTTTTTGCGGCCGATAAGGCAGAAACTGTGTTAAACGGGTTGGGGGCGTTAAGACTTGAAATCGGTAAAAAACTTGAATTAGTGACTTCAGATGAATTCGTTCCACTCTGGGTAACGGATTTTCCTATGTTCGAGTTGGATGAGGATACCGGAAAATACACTGCTATGCATCACCCGTTCACATCGCCCCAAACAGAAGATTTGGACTTCCTCGAATCAGAGCCGCTGCGCGTAAAGGCGAAAGCATACGATATGGTATTTAACGGTAGCGAATTAGGTGGAGGAAGTATCAGAATTCATTCAAGGGATGTGCAGACAAGAGTATTCAAAGCTCTCGGAATCGGTGAAAAAGAAGCTGATGAAAAGTTCGGATTTCTACTTAAGGCGCTTTCATATGGAGCGCCGCCGCACGGCGGTATTGCGCTTGGTTTGGATCGCATTGTTGCGGCTATGTTACGGAAGAATTCGATTCGTGATGTAATAGCATTTCCGAAGACAGCAAGCGCATCGGCGCTTATGGAAAAAGCTCCGTCGGAAGTGTCAGAAGAGCAGCTGAAAGAACTTGGAATAAAGCTGGAACCTAATCTATAAACTGACGTATAATCTGTTGTAGAACGAATGTTAACTAATATAAGTTGTTGTTATTATTAAATATGAAGAAAATAAAAAATGAACCGATAAAATAGAGATAAACGGATGAATATTATAATAGAAAAAGTAATTTCAGGAAAGAAACAAAGATTTATTACGTTAATGCTGACAGCGGTATTGCTAATGGCATCATGCGGCGGCGGTGGCGGATTAACTTCCGAACAATTGAAGGAATTGGAAGAGACGAAAGAAGCAGCATTATCAGCAGAAAATAAAGTGCAGAGTCAGAAATTAGAAAGAAAAGCTCTACATGAAGATTTAGCGGTGAAAAAATCGGATTTGAAGAAACTTTTAGAAGAGAAAGAAGTCCTGATGGAAAGATTTCGGAAGATTCAAGATTTGAACATAGATGGGACGGAAACGGATGCGAATAATATTGAGGAAGGTGAGAACGGAGGAGATAATTAAATGAAGCTGAAAATGATATTAACAGGCGGTCTGCTATTAAGCGGCGTGTTATTCTCGACGGTGCAGGTCAACGCTCAAGATGTATCAAAACTTTCTCCCAAAGAGTATAAGGCGGAATTGGCACGCTGGCAATCGAGAGAAACATCCGCAGGCTCGGAATCTTCAAGACTTGGTCGGGATATTGAATCCTTGATTAAGCAGATTGCGGATATAGATAAGACAATAGCGCTTGAACGGCAGGCTATTTTCGGATTGAGAGCATCCTCTGATGAAGAGATTCGAGAATATATGGATATGTTGAAGGAATTGGAACTTGATGTGGCAAATCTCAATAATTTATCCGAAGAAGAGCTGATGGGAGATGCTGAATTATTGGAAGATATGGAGCTGCGGCTTGAAAAACTCAGCGAAAACGATCTTGCCGCATTGGAGCAAAACCGGAATCTTCTCAGCGACATAGATAAAATGTTATCAAATTACCGGACTGTCATTCCCGAACCTACTCAGGACGATGAATCCTTAGCCGAAGTGAAGACAGACGGTGAAGTACCCAAAGTTGTACAATTTGATAGGAAAGCCGATTCTTACAGAGTTATCCGCGGAGACAGTCTCTGGAAAATTTCAGGAAAAGAAATAATTTACAATGACCCCTTTCAATGGCTGAAAATTTATTCTGCCAATCGGGATCAAATCTCGAATCCTGATCTGATCGAGATAGATCAGGTATTTGTTATTCCGAGGACCCCGGCGAGTAACGAGCATTGGGTAAGCAGAGGCGAGAGTCTATCAAAAATAGCGGCAATGAGATACTCCAATCCGTTTGAATGGACAAGGATTTATCAGGCGAATAAAACTATATTGGAGAGCCCAGACCTGATACATCCACACACAATATTGATAATTCCAAAAAAGAATTAGAAAAAGGACGCAGCTCCTGTAAATATGTAACAAATGGTATTTGATTCAACGGTTTACGTTCCGAATCTCCAAATAATTCCGCTTTTCACCCTTAATATCATTAGCTTTCATAGCTTAATCGTGCTTGTAACTGTCGATACTTTTTGATAATTTGGATGGCATTAATTTGATGGAGAAAACTATTTGATAAAAGAAACTGAAATTTCCTTAAAGGGAGTGGATCCGCTATTATTCCTCGGCAGTAAAGACGCGAATATCAAAGTCGTAGAAAAGCATTTTAACTCAAGGATAATTGCAAGAGGGAATGTGCTGAAGATAAAAGGCGAAGAGGAAGAAATTGCCGATATTCGGAAAATAATTACTCAGATGATGTTGGAATTAAATAATTCAGGCGGATTATACGAAGACGATGTAAGGTCTATAATTACGTACGGAGAGGCAGGCGAATTTAAGAGTGACGACGCTGACCTGGACCAAATAATTCTGTTTACCAAAGGCGGTTTCGTGAAGCCGCGTTCAGAGGGACAGCTCAAATTATACGAATCCTCTCAAAAAAATGATATTGTCCTTACAATAGGACCGGCCGGAACAGGGAAAACTTATTTAGCGGTTGCCATAGCAGTTGCGAACCTAAAGAGTAAAGCGGTAAATAAAATTATACTTACCCGACCTGCTGTAGAAGCAGGTGAGAAATTGGGCTTTTTGCCCGGTGATTTAAGGGAGAAAATCCAACCTTATCTTGCTCCGTTATATGACGCATTGGACGATATGATGCCGTCAGATAAAATTCACGGTCTTATGGACAGACGGGTCATTGAAATAATTCCTCTCGCATATATGAGAGGGCGGACACTAAACAATTCGTTTGTGATATTGGATGAAGCACAAAACTCCACACCGCTCCAAATGAAGATGTTTCTGACGCGATTAGGCATAAGCAGCAAAGCGATTATTACAGGCGACATAACCCAAATAGACCTTGAGTCCAATCAAAAATCCGGACTTATCGGCGTACAGACGATATTAAAAGGAATTGAAGGGATAGACTTCGTCTATATGGATTCAAACGATGTGGTTCGTCATAGGCTTGTTAAGGAAATCATAAACGCTTATGACAAACCGAATGGAAACAAAGAAGCAGGGAATGGAAGGTAGTAACTTACCGGTAATCGCGGCTGCATGCAGAACTCCTATCGGCTCGCTTAACGGCGCTATTTCCTCAATTTCGTCTCCAAAGCTGGGCAGCATAGTTGTCAGGGAAACGGTAAAAAGAGCCGGAATAAAAGGCGAAGATATAGAAGAAGTTATAATGGGATGTGCCCTTCCCGCAGGTGTAGGTCAGGCGCCGGCACGTCAGGCGGCACTGTTTGCGGATCTCCCGAATAGTGTACAGTGCACTACTATAAATAAAGTTTGCGGTTCGGGGATGAAAGCGGTGATGCTTGCCGCACAGTCAATAAAAGCAGGGGATGCAGAGGTTTTTGTGGCGGGTGGTATGGAGAGTATGTCCAACGCTCCGTATCTGTTGAAAAAAGCGCGGGAGGGATATCGCCTCGGAAATGGCGACCTTATAGACGGTATGATATTGGACGGTTTATGGGATGTGTACAACGATTATCATATGGGAAGGGCAGCTGAACTTTGTGGACGGGAATGCAATGTACCCCGGGAGGCTCAGGATGAATTTGCTGTTTCAAGCTATGAAAAAGCGTTGAAGGCGCAAGAAGAAGGCTTGTTCAAAAACGAGATTGTTGCCGTTGAGGTACCCGGCAGAAAAGGAGAAACGACCTTATTTGAATTGGACGAAGAGCCGGGGAAGGTCAAATTTGAAAAAATACCTACTCTAAAATCCGCATTTGAAAAAGACGGAACGGTCACAGCGGCTAACTCTTCAAAGATCAATGACGGCGCTTCGGCAATGGTGGTTCTATCGCAGGCGAAAGCCGATGAGCTTGGCGTAAAACCTATGGCAAAGATTGTGGCATACTCTACGGCAGCGAAAGCGCCCGAATGGTTCACAACGGCTCCTGTTCAGGCGATAAACCGTGTGCTGAAAGTCGCCGGATTAAAACTTGAGGATATTGATTTATTTGAATTGAATGAAGCGTTCTCTGTGGTGGGGCTGGCGGTTTCAAACGAACTTGGAATTGATATGAACAGGTTGAATGTAAACGGAGGAGCGGTTGCCCTTGGACATCCAATCGGCGCAAGCGGCGCTCGAATCATCACAACACTTCTCCACGCAATGATACAGAGAGACGCTAAATTCGGTTTAGCCGCAATATGCCTGGGAGGCGGCGAGGCAACTGCGATGATCGTGCAACGGTAAAAGATTATGGACGAAATTCAAAAAGTCAGTGTAATAGGCGCCGGCACAATGGGTACGGGCATAGCGCATACTTTCGCTTTAGGAGGCTATAAAGTCAATTTGGTTGATACTGACGATGATTTATTGACTAAATCTCTTGCAGCAATCGAATCGAATTTGCAGCGGCAAGTAACTAAGAATGTCATCACGACGGACGAGGCGGAAACTGCTCTGAAAAATATCTCCACAAATAGTAGTATTGATTCATCTTCTGATTCCGGTTTAGTCGTGGAGGCAGTCTTCGAGAAATTAGATGTGAAGTTGAAAGTATTCGAGACATTAGACAAAGTTTGTAAATCAGAGACGATATTAGCGTCTAATACTTCTTCCATCTCAATCACAGAGATAGCATCGGCAACTAATAGGCAGGAAAAAGTTATTGGAATGCATTTTTTCAACCCTGTGCCAATAATGAAATTGGTTGAGATTGTACGCGGTAATGCGACATCCGACAGAATCTTCGGCATTATTAAAAATGTAGTAGAGAAACTCGGAAAATCCCCGGTAGAAGTGAAAGACTCTCCGGGGTTTATTTCTAACAGGCTGCTTATGCCGATGATAAATGAGGCTGTTTTCGCTCTAATGGAGGGCGTATCTTCAGCAGAAGATATTGATAATGTAATGACGCTCGGGATGAATCACCCGATGGGTCCTCTGAAGCTAGCGGATTTTATCGGACTTGACGTTTGTCTGAATATTATGGAGGTTCTACGGGACGGATTAGAAGAAAACAAATATCGTCCGTGTCCTTTATTGGAGAAAAAAGTTGCTGCCGGAGAATTAGGTAAAAAATCAGGAATAGGGTTTTATGAATATTCAAACGTATGATATTATGAAGATAACTTCGAATAATATGACAGAGAATAGGTGAGACAATAAATGGATTTTAATCTCTCAGATGAACAGATAGCCATTAGAGAAACCGTACGGGATTTTGCGGAAAAAGAAATTGCTCCCACAGCAAGAGAGCGGGATGAAAATTCCGAGTTCCCTTATGAAATAGTGAAAAAACTCGCAAAGCTGGGAATGTGCGGAGTGGTTGCGCCTCCGGAATACGGTGGTTCAGGGATGGATTATCTTTCTTACGTCATTATCATTGAAGAATTGGCAAGGGTTGATGCTTCCGTGGCAGTAATAATGTCTGTTACAAATACTCTTGCAGGATTTCCCCTGAGAAAATTCGGCAGCGAAGAACAGAAAAAGAAATTTTTAATCCCACTCTCTAAGGGTGAGAAATTGGGAGCATATTCTTTAAGCGAACCGCAAGCGGGTTCGGACGCTTCCAATTTGGCTTGTACGGCGGTGCTGGACGGCGACCATTATGTTCTGAACGGTGTGAAAAATTTTGTCACGAATGGATCTAACGCCGAGGTGATAATCGTTTTTGCAGTGACGGACAAGGAGAAAGGGAAAAAGGGTATCTCAATTTTTATCGTTGAAAGCGATATGCCCGGTTTTTCTGTCAGTAAAGTGGAAAAGAAACTGGGAATTAAATCGTCGGATACCGCTGAGATCGTTTTTGAAAATTGCAGAGTTCCTGTTGCGAACCGGATCGGGGAAGAGGGTGAAGGGATGAAGATAGCATTGACAACGCTTGATTACGGCAGAGTCGGAATAGGCGCTCAGGCGTTGGGTATAGCACAGGGAGCAATGGAGCGCGCTATTGCATATAGTCAGGAAAGAGAGCAATTTGGAAAGAAGATAATTAGTTTTCAGGCAATACAGTTTAAGATATCCGAGATGGCGGTCAATGTAGATGCTTCGCGATTGCTTCTTTATCGAGCCGCGAAATTGCAGGACGAAGGGAAAAATTTTACAGCCGAGTCGGCAATGGTTAAATTATTCGCTTCCAAAACTGCTATGAAAACCGCAAATCAGGCGGTTCAGATTTTTGGCGGTAACGGATATATGAGAGAGTATGAAATAGAGCGGTTTATGAGAGATGCAAAAATCACAGAAATATATGAAGGAACTTCAGAGATACAAAAAATCGTTATCTCAAGAGAAATCATTAAAAGATATAGCAAAGCGCAGGGGTAGATATAATGGATGTATTTGAAGCGTTAGAGAAGAAAAGCCACGAGCAGGTTGTCTTTTCGAACGATCCCACAACGGGTCTTAAGGCGATTATAGCAATTCATGATACCACATTGGGACCGGCTCTCGGCGGCTGCCGGATGTGGAACTACAAAGAAGAAAAGGATGCTCTGACTGATGTCCTTCGTCTATCTCAAGGGATGACGTACAAAGCCGCGGTAGCGGGACTTGATCTGGGTGGAGGGAAAGCCGTCATAATCGGAAATTCAAAGACTATGAAAAATGAATTTATTTTTCGCTCATTTGGCAGATTCGTGGACGGACTTGCCGGCAGGTATATAACAGCGGAAGATGTGGGGACAAGCGTAAGCGATATGGAATGGGTTAGACGTGAGACGAAATATGTTACCGGAATATCTCGCGCGCTTGGCGGAAGTGGCGATCCATCTCCGGTAACCGCTCTTGGAACCTATGTCGGCATAAAGGCATGTTTAAAGAGAGTCTATGGCTCAGATTCCGTAGAGGGAATAAAGATAGCTGTGCAGGGGATGGGGCATGTGGGACAATATCTCATAAAACTTTTGAGCGATGAAGGAGCAAAACTTTATATTTCTGATATTGATAAGAATAAACTGCAAAAAGCGACAAAGGAGATAAAAGCTAAAGTTGTGTACAACAACGAAATTTATAAACTTGCTGTAGATATATTCGCGCCATGTGCCATGGGCGGAATTATAAATGATGAAACTATTCCAATGCTCAAATGCAAAATAATAGCCGGCGCGGCAAACAATCAGCTGGAAAAAGAGAGAAAGCATGGAAAAGCGCTGCTTGAAAAGGGAATATTGTATGCTCCCGATTATGTTATAAACGCCGGCGGGTTGATAAACGTTTACAATGAATTGCAAGGCTATAACCGAGAGAGAGCATTGTCGCAAGCAGAAGGGATATATAATATTTTAACAGAAGTGCTTGATGTGGCGGAAAAAGAAGGAGTACCGACTCCAGTTGCTTCAAATAGGTATGCAGAAGAACGGATTAAGAGCATTAGAAAGCTGAAAAAAACTTATGTCGGTCAGAAGAATCTTGGTGAAACCAGTCAGCGAACGGGAAGAAATTAGTTTTATATGAAAACGAACAGAAGAAAATCAAGAGAGCTGGCGCTGCAAACACTTTATGCGTTCAATATGCAAAATGAGGGCGAAGAATCCAAAGCTGTTAAGATGGATGATTTGAAAAACGAGCTTATTTTCAGCAGAAATGTGAAGCAGGTGGTGGCGGAATACGCATCTGATCTGATTGATATAGAACGGAAACATCAACGAAAAATAGGCAACATTCTTTCGGCGACTTCAGAAAATTGGGATGTTGATCGGTTTTCTCAGGTGGATAAAGCGATACTGCTTTTAGCAATTGGCGAACTTCTCTATTTCCCGGATGTACCGGTAAAGGTAGTGATAAACGAAGCGCTCGAAGTGGCTCGGATGTTCAGCACTGACGAAAGTGTTTCGTTCATCAACGGCATACTTGACAAGGTCAGCTCCAAATGGCGAAAAAACGATAGTGTTAAAAAAGCGGGAGAAGTTGTCAAAAGTTGAGAATCGGTTTGATATCGGATATACACTCAAATCTCGAAGCGCTATCCGCCGTACTGTCACGATTAGAAAGTATGAGTGTTGACAGGGTTATTTGTCTCGGTGATATTGTCGGGTACGGGGCGAATCCGGTGGAATGTATAAATATGGTAAGGGAAAAATGTGATGTTGTCTTAGCCGGCAATCACGATTTTGCGGTAGCCGGGACTCAATCGGTTTCATGGTTCAATCAAGACGCTTTGGATTCGGTGATTTGGACAAAAAATATTATAGATGATGATATGTCGCATTACCTTTCGTCACTTCCCTTAACTCATGTAGAAAAGGATGTAGTGTATGTGCACGGAACTCCTCATAAACCTGAAAAGTGGAGTTATATTGTTTCAATGGAAGACGCTCTTTACGAATTCAGGTATTTTAAAGGGAGTTTGGCGTTTGTAGGTCACTCTCATATAGCAGGCATATATTGTCATGACGGCAGTTCGTGTGAAACGGAAATTAATCTTGAAAGGACTAAACGCTATATTATTAATGTGGGCAGTATAGGACAACCTCGTGATGGAAACTCCGATGCCGCATTTGCCGTATACGACGATGACAGCAAAAAAGTTAATATTGAGAGAGAGCCGTACGATATGGAATCAGCAGCGCAAAAAATATATGATGCCAGCCTTCCTGACTACCTTGCAAGTAGGCTTTCAAAAGGCATATAACGGATTAAGAATAAGGATAAGCAGTAATTAATTATGGGTAATATCTTAACAGCTATTTTCGGGACTAGCTCGGATCGAGTAGTGAAAAAACTCTCGAAAGATGTGGAGCAAATCAATTCTATCTTTGAGAAGTTGCGCGACGTGCCTGATGACTACTTTCCGAAGAAGACTGCCGAATTCAAGGAATATGTATCAAAACGCAGTAACGAGGCTGCTGATGCTGTGGAGGATGAAGAGCTTTCGGCTGATGAGTTACGCGAACTGAGAATCGAAGCTGAGGGTGAGGCTTTGGAGGAGCTGCTCCACGAAGCGTTTGCGATTGTTAAAGAAGTTTGCCGTAGGCTTGTAGGCGAAACTTGGGTGGTAGTAGGTCAGAAAACCAAGTGGGAGATGGTTCCGTTTGATGTGCAGCTAATTGGGGCTATAGAGCTGCATCAAGGTAACATCGCTGAAATGAAGACAGGTGAAGGGAAAACTCTTGTCGCCACAATGCCGTTATATTTAAATGCTCTCGCAGGAAGAGGAGTGCATCTTGTAACGGTAAACGACTATCTGGCGCAACGTGACTCCGAATGGATGGGTAAGGTTTACGAACGACTTGGTCTCACAAGCGGTTGTATCCTTAATACTATGAACAACGAACAGAGGAGAGCAGAATACGCTAAGGATATTACTTACGGTACTAACAACGAATATGGATTTGATTTCCTCCGGGATAATATGGCGATACACAAAGAGGATCAATCACAGAGGGATCATTCTTATGTAATTGTTGATGAGGTTGATTCGGTACTGATAGATGAAGCGCGAACTCCTTTGATAATTTCCGGGCAGGTAGAAGGCGCATCCAACGATCAATTCTTAGAATTGAAACCGAAAGTATCTTCGCTTGTGCATGCCCAGAATAAGTTGGTGGAAGAGCTGATTGAAGATGCGATAAAACTGCTTGAAACTGATGAATATCAGGCCGGCATAAAGATACTTACCGCTCAGAAGGGAGCTCCGAAACATAAAAAACTCCTGACTCTGTTTGAGCAAGAGGGGAATAAGAGGCTTTCGCAGCAAATCGAAAACGATTATATCCGCGATAAAAAACTTCATGAAATCGATGAAGAACTCTTATACAGTATTGAAGAAAAAAATAATGTCATTGACCTCACCGAGAAAGGAAGAAATTTTATCTCTCCTCACGATATGGAAGCATTTACCATTCCCGATCTCGGAACCGAGTACGAAATTGTCGAGAACGATGAGAATTTAGATGAAGAGGGAAAAACCAAAAGGAAGACTGAAATATTAGAAGTTTATGCTACACAGAGTGAGAAGATTCACAACATAAGTCAACTGCTGAAAGCCTATTCACTTTTTGAAAAAGACGTAGAGTATGTCGTTACCGACGGTAAGGTGATGATAGTTGACGAGTTTACAGGTAGAGTGCTTCCGGGCAGACGCTATTCAGATGGTTTGCATCAGGCAATCGAGGCGAAAGAAGGCGTAAAAATTGAAGCGCAAACGCAGACGATTGCCAGTATAACCATTCAAAACTATTTCAGAATGTATGATAAACTTGCGGGAATGACAGGAACAGCCGAGACGGAGGCGGGAGAATTTGCCTCTATCTATGATATGAATGTAACGGTGATTCCGACTCACGAAACTATCATACGAGATGACAGAGAAGATCTGATCTACAAGACCAAAAGAGAGAAATATAAAGCCGTTGTGGAAGAAGTCATTGAGTGCAACAACAGAAAACAACCCGTCCTCGTAGGTACTATTACCGTTGAAGTCTCTGAACTTCTCAGCAAAATGTTGACGAACAGAGGTGTTAAACACAGAGTATTGAATGCAAAAGCTCATCAGAGCGAAGCCGAGATCGTGACAAACGCAGGAGAACCGGGTTCAGTCACAATCGCTACAAATATGGCTGGACGCGGCACAGACATAAAACTCGGCGAAGGGGTTACCGATTCAGGCGGATTACATATAATTGGAACGGAACGGCACGAATCAAGACGTATAGATCTTCAGCTGCGTGGAAGGGCAGGCAGGCAGGGGGATCCCGGTTCATCAGTTTTTTATATGTCATTGGAAGACGATCTTATGCGGCTGTTCGGGAGCGATAGGATAGCGCGGATTATGGACAGACTCGGTCTCGAAGAAGGAGAAGTCATAACTCACTCAATGATTACCAAATCAATTGAGAGAGCCCAGAAAAAAGTTGAGATGAGGAACTACGGGATTCGGAAACATCTTCTCGAATATGATGATGTAATGAATAAACAGCGTGAGATAATCTATGACAGACGAAATAAAGCGCTGATAGGCGGAGAAATGAAAAGTCAGGTGATGGAACGGATTGATGAGTATGTGGAGGATATCGTTGATCAATACACCGTTGATTCACCGCACCCGGATGAATGGGATTTGCATGGCTTGTCAACTGATACAATGAACACTATGATGGTGGATTTAAATGAAACTCAAAACGGAGATGATGAACTCACTCCCGAGCTGTTGGAAGATATTCTGCTCGAGAAAGCGCATGAAAATTATGATCGAAAGGAATCTCTTCTCGGTTCTGATATGATGAGACAGCTGGAACGGTTCGCGGTTCTGCGGGTGATTGATGAACATTGGAAAAATCATCTATTTGATATTGATCAAATTAAAGAAGGGATTAACCTTCGCGCTTATGGACAAAAAGATCCGCTGCTTGAATACAAAAAAGAAGCATACAATCTATTTTTAGAAATGCTCAGCGATATAAGTAAAAATACTGTGAGAACGGTATTCCGTTACACACCGGCGGAACGGATGAGCCCGGTGGATGTTGTTCATGCGCGTAACGTCCAAACTACTCATGACGAAAGTTCAGGAATGGGTTTTGCAGGTATTGCGGGTAGTGGCAACGGTGGGAGACAGGAGACGAACGTTTCTTCCGGGGGAAGGCACGCCTCACAGACTGGAAAACAAACGCCGGTTGTAGCGGGAGCGAAGATAGGGCGGAACGATCCTTGTCATTGCGGTTCAGGGAAGAAATACAAAAAGTGTCATGGACGTTAATTTTAAATAAGGCTTAATAATGGGATTTTCTACAGACGCAATACACGCAGGACAAAAACCTGATCCATCAACAGGAGCGGTAACGCTGCCGATTTATCAGACTTCAACATTCGTACAGCCGAAATTGGGCGAGCCGATTGACGATTATGATTATGCCCGGGCGAAAAATCCGACGCGTACGGCTTTGGAAGCTAATGTCGCAGCATTGGAACAGGGTAAATATGGAACTGCATTCGGCTCGGGAATGGCGACTGTGACGGCGTTGACGGGATTTCTCAAGTCAGGTGATCATGTCATAGTCGGTCACAACACATACGGGGGAGTTTACCGGTATTTCGAGCAGATGGTAAGAGATTTCGGAATTGATTTTTCATGGATAGATACTTCCGATATTGAAAACTTAAAAGCGGAAGTTCGTGAAAATACCAAGATGCTCTATATCGAATCACCCACGAATCCGATGCTCACTCTAACAGATATACAAGCGACCTCGGAAATCTGTAAAGAAAACGATATTTTGTTCGTTGTAGATAATACTTTTATGAGTCCATACTTTCAGCGACCTCTCACACTCGGCGCGGATATAGTAACACACAGTTCTACAAAATATCTTGCCGGGCACAGCGATTTGATAAGCGGAATTATGCTGACGAATGATGCCGTGATAGATGAAAAGCTCAAGTTTGTTCAAAAGAGCGCAGGAGCTATTCCGGGTCCGTTCGACTGTTGGTTGTTGCTTCGCTCTACCAAGACACTTTCGTTGCGGATGCGGCAGCACGATGAAAATGCCGGAGCTATCGCGAAATGGCTAGATGAGCGTTCGGACGTTGAAGCAGTGATTTTCCCCGGACTGGAAAGTCATCCTCAGCACGAGCTAGCGAATCGGCAGCAGTTGGACCCATTCGGGAATCCCGGCTACAGCGGGATGATATCTGTTGAATTGGGCAGCTTTGACAAAGCAAAAAAAGTCGTTGAAAACGTAAAAATATTCAGTCTAGCTGAAAGTCTCGGAGGTGTGGAAAGCCTTATAGGTCATCCGGCTATACAAACTCACGCATCCGTTCCAAAAGAGGAGCGGGATAAATTGGGTATTACGGAAGGGCTGATTCGACTTTCAGTGGGTGTGGAAGATGTAGAGGACTTGATTGAGGACTTGGAACAGGCGATGAGTTAACTCATCTATCTTGACTCGGTTTGAATTTAAAGTTATTATTCATTCTTAGCCGCGGTGGCGGAATTGGTAGACGCGCCAGATTTAGGATCTGGTGAGCGATTGCTTGTGCGAGTTCGAGTCTCGCCCGCGGCACGAATTATAACAATAATTCATATGAGTTTTGATAGGAGTTGATAATGATTTCGATGAGACGAATATAATGATAAGGTCACTAACCGCTAAGATTATCCTATTTGCGTTGATAATCATAGGCGGAATTTTTGGTGATATTTCAGCGGTTCTTGGTCAACATTGTCCTGACGATATATTGACAAACGGAAATTATTTTTTTAAAGAGAATAGATTACAGGATTCAATAGCCACTTTTAAATCAATAACATTTATGTTCCCGGCATCCGACGCTGCTGAAGAAGCGCACTATATGATTATAGCGGCGTATAGGGAGTTGGCTGATAGGCAAAGAAAGGTTCTGTGGCTAAGCAAGGCAAGAGATTTTATAAGAATATATAAACGTAAATATCCGGATGGGCGATTCGTTGGTGAAGTTCAGGCGGAATCAGACGGTGTCGAACGAATTGAAGCACAGCTTACGGGAGTAAGTAGAGGAATGTTTATAACGCTTACTTCCATTGCTGTCGGTTCTGTGGTGCTTTTAGCAGTCGCTTTCGGTCTTTAAATAATATCCATTCTTTGATAATAACGCTCTCTGATTAAACTTGACTTGGCAGCGGTAAGCATCTAAATTTAGGCGCTCCGCAATAAAAGGATACAGATGAAAGTAAAATCAACAAAAGAAGAAAATAGTATCATAAGGTTGGAAGTTTTTCTGCCCTGGGCAGATGTTTCGGATGACTATGATAACGTAATTAAAGAGATCAGCAAGAATATTAAAGAACCCGGCTTTAGAGCCGGGAAAACGCCTGCGGATATAATTCAAAAAAAATATAAGAATGAGATAGAATCTGAATTTATCGATTTGATGCTTCAGAAACTCTATCATGAAATTATAAAAGAAGCAAAGATAGACCCTGTTGACAGTGGAAAACTCATAAATGTCAATTTTCAGAAAAACGAAGATTTATCCTTTTCCATTGAAGTTCAAATCGAGCCGGAGTTCAAGCTATATAATTATAAAAAGAAGAATCTTGAAGTCCTGAAATATATTATTGAAGTCGAAAAAGATGATATTGATAGAGCTATCAACGGGATCAGGGAGCAGTATGCTGAAGTTAAGGATTCAGACAAAGGCGCTGTAGAGGGAGATTATATCGAAGCCGACATTCAGGAGCTGGATGAATCTTTAGCCCCGATTATCGGTAAAAGAATGGAAAAGAGGTTAGTCAAACTCGGCGAAGGGGAATTTGGAAAGCAGGGTTTAGAGCAGCTTAAAGGCGCTGTAGCGGGGGATGAAAGAGTTGTTAAGATTCACCAGGAGCACGGCGACCACTCTCACAATTTCACATTCAGATTTACCGTTTTGAATGTGCAAAAGCATATTCTTCCCGAATTAAACGATGAATTTGCCAAGAAGGTTAATAAATCATTTGAAAACATCAAAGATTTGGAAGAAAACGTAAAAAAGAATATTCAATCTCGCTATGACGCTGAGAGTCGAAATCTTGTAAACAATTCGCTTGCAGACGAATTGGTCAGAGTAACCGACCTTGAAGTTCCGGTTACCATGATAGAAAGCTATCTTGACGGATTAATTTCGCGCTCGAAAGAAGGCAGTAACGGAGAAATTGACGAGGCGTACATCAGGGAAAACTATAAAGCTAATGCAATTTGGAATATGAAGTGGCTTATGATTCGTAAGTCAATATTTAAAAAAGAGAATTTTATTGTTGAAGAGAGCGAAATTGACGATTGGTTTGAAAGAACTGCCGAGGTAATGGCGGTTGACAAAACTGCTGTGTTAAGTATGAAGAAAGATGAAGATCAGAGGGAAAAAATGCGGCAGGATATTATAGAATCAAAAGTAATGGAAGTCATACGCTCAAATTCAAATTATAACGAGAAAGAAATAAATGTGGTCGATTTTAACGCGCTACTTAATAACGATCATCATCATCATTAATAAGGAGTAATAACGGTTTGTATATACCGATGGTAGTAGAACAGGTTGGAAGAGGAGAAAGATCATATGATATTTACTCTCGCCTTCTAAAAGAACGGATAGTTTTTATCGGCGGCGGGATAGATGACAGCGTAGCAAATATAATAATCGCTCAATTGCTGTTTTTGGAAGCTGATGATCCGGAAAAGGATATCAATATATATATAAATAGTCCCGGTGGAAGCGTAACAGCCGGATTAGCAATTTACGATACGATGAATTATGTAAAGCCGGATTGTTCTACAATGTGTATGGGTCAGGCGGCAAGTATGGCCGCGGTGCTATTGGCAGCGGGCGCAAAATCCAAACGATATATTCTTCCTCATTCGCGTGTAATGATACATCAGCCGTGGGGCGGAGTTCAGGGTCAAGCGTCTGACATCGAAATCCACGCTAAGGAAATATTGAAATCGAGGTCACTGTTAAATAAGATACTATCGGATACAACAGGTCAGAAATTATCAAAAATAGAAAAAGACACTGATCGGAATTTCTTTTTGGGAGCCGAAGAGTCAGTCAAGTACGGACTTGTGGATAAAGTTATGGTTCGTTCAAAGGAATTGAAAAAAAGTAAAGCAGAAGATAATTGAAAGATAAAGAAGATAAAGAACAAATTTTAACTTGTTCGTTTTGCGGTAGGTCTGAAGATCAGGCATACCGTATTATTCAAGGGTCGAATGTATCCATCTGTGATCATTGCGTTTTTGAGTCCGTGGAGCTTATCAAGGCAGATGCGGATAGTGATATTACGCCGCAAAAATTCAAAATACCGGCGCCGCATGATATCAAGAATGAACTCGACAAATATGTAATAGGACAGGATAAAGCAAAAAAAGCTGTAGCTGTTGCAGTTTATAATCACTATAAAAGGATAAGCAGTCGGAAACTTTTTGAAGAAGTTGAGATAGATAAAAGTAACATACTGATGTTAGGTTCCACCGGTACGGGTAAAACGCTTATCGCCCAAACACTCGCCCGATTTCTTGAAGTTCCCTTTACGATTGTTGATGCAACCATCCTTACTGAAGCAGGTTATGTCGGCGAAGATGTGGAAAACATTTTGGTAAGACTTCTTCAGTCAGCCGACTATGATTTACAGAAAGCGCAAAAAGGAATCATCTATATTGATGAGATAGACAAGATTGGAAGAAAAACATCTTCTCCTTCGATAACGAGGGATGTATCCGGCGAAGGCGTTCAGCAGGCTCTGTTGAAAATTCTCGAAGGGACGATCTCCAGCGTTCCGCCGAAAGGAGGCAGAAAACATCCCGAACAACCACTTGTGAACGTTAATACGAAAGATATTCTATTTATTTGTGGTGGCGCTTTTGACGGACTTGAAGAAATAATACTTAGCAGAATTAAAAACGGTATTATGGGATTTGGCGCTGAAGTCAAAGGGAAAGAGGATATGAAAATCGGGGATACGCTATCATTGTGCGAGCCATCCGATTTAATTAAATTCGGATTGATACCGGAATTGGTAGGAAGACTTCCTGTAGTTGCTACTTTAGATGAATTGGATGAAAAAGCTCTCTATAGCATTCTGATTGAACCGAAAAATTCACTTATAAAGCAGTATAAGAAACTTTTTGAAATGGATGGTGTTGAACTTCTTTTCGAAGAAGACGCCATTAAAAAAGTAGTGGAATTAGCGAAGAAAAGAAAAACCGGAGCTAGAGCGCTTAGAGCTATTCTTGAAGAGGCAATGCAAGAAATAATGTTTAATATACCATCAATGAATAATGTTCGGGAATGTGTAATAACCGAAGATGTCATTATTTCAAAAAAATCACCGGTTGTAAGGTACCGCAGAAAAAGAGCTTAGTACTATTTCCCTCCATAATATTTAGCGACCAGCTAAACGAAAGGTAGCTTATCTCCAAAATATTTTCAATTATTCTCCTGTGTGTACTGTTTCCTGTAAGTACACTCTTATCCGCTGGTAAAAAACCAACAAAAAATTTTCCACGAATAAAACATCCGGAATCTGGAATTACATCGAAGACTGGTAATGGGAAGATAATAAAAATTGATTACAGCTCCACAGGGATAAATCCTACTTTGATTGATACAACCGGAAATATCTTAAGTATGTTTTATGGAGGATTAAATCCGCTAATGTATAATGTTGAGACCGGCGCGCTTATTTTTACCGGCAGGATATTAAGCGATAACAAAGCGGGACCAAAGATATTAGGGTTCGGCTATTCAGATGATTCGGGAGAATCATGGTTTGTTCAAAATGATCTGAACGAACCGGATAACCATAACTTTGAAGCGCAGTTTCCCAGTATAGTTTCAGGAGCAAATATTGATGGAATAGACGTACCGATAATTTTCTACAGTGAAGAAGTTGGAGGAGGTGGAGAATTTGGTGGTGATCCGATATTGTTATATAATGCAATGAAGTATGACGAATCATTTTGGAATTGGGTGGACTTCCATAGCATAGCGCCATATCCCGACCTGTATGTGGCATCCCCCGTAATTACAAGCGGCAATAAAGTCTTCACATCATTCATCAGTTTTACCAGAGGAGAGGATTATTATATCGTATATGAAGCAGACGTTTCTAATATTTCGGTGGTAGAGCCGAACTTAGATGCCAGCATATTTCCGGTTGAAGTACCCGGCAGCGCGGAGGTTGCTTCAGTATTTAACCATACAGCCTATAACTACGTTCGTGGAAATCATGTGGCAGTGGGCGGAGCTTGGGATATGGATGATTCGTCTTCTTCGCCCAGGTTTCCGGATAGAAACCTTATCTATAAATTATCTTCTGATAACGGAGCGACATGGGGATCTCCTGTATTGATAGAAGAAGAAAATATTGTTGGGTTTCCGGCTCAAAGTTTTGATGCTGATGCTTTTATTTCAGCGTGGACGACAAGTATGATTATAGATCCTTTTGGAAGAGTACATTTTTTCGTGAATATTATAGAAACCCTGAACCGACAAAAATCTCTTATTAGTCATATTGGTTTGGAAAAGGGTAAATGGACTCTTCACGTCATTGACACACTCGATTTCGAACTCAGTTCCAACGAAACATGCGAAATAGGATGCGGACTAACCCAGCCATTTGTAACGCCTTCAGGTTTACTTGCATTGGTATATTCAGCAGGCACAAGCATAAGTGATACTATAAAGGGTGGAATGATTGCAAGCGATTTGTTCCTGAGTATTTCAAGTGACTTGGGGGCCACCTGGACAGAGCCGGAAAATATAACCAACTCGCCCGGTATCAACGAAACCAAAATTCAGGGATCGCCTACAGTTGAAACCGGCGACAACGGATTCGAAACATTACATATGGTGTATATGGTAGATGTGGAAGAACCGCTCGGCGACCAGCAAGGCAAACATGTTTATTATCATTTAGCACATGATCTGTCAATTTTAGCCGTTTCGGATGAAGAGAAAACGATTCCCGTGTCGATGGAATTAGAACAGAATTTTCCTAATCCATTCAATCCGGAAACTACAATTGAGTTTTCACTTCCGGTTAGTGGTAAGGTCTCACTTGTAGTCTACAATCTGAGAGGTGAGCAGGTAGCTAATCTATTTGATGGGATTCAGAGCGCAGGAAGGCACCAAATAGTTTGGGACGCCTCAAAAGTGGCATCAGGAATGTACTTCTACCGACTACAAGCAGC
Source organism: Candidatus Neomarinimicrobiota bacterium (assembly GCA_022573815.1). Taxonomy (NCBI): domain Bacteria; kingdom Pseudomonadati; phylum Fidelibacterota; species Fidelibacterota bacterium. The sequence goes on along the minus strand of JACZTG010000008.1, from coordinate 5,928 downwards.
TAATTTTGTTCAAGCAAAGAAGATGATTTTGCTGAAATAATTTCTTATTTATTGTATTAATCAATAATTTGTATTTATCATAAACTATTATTATCTTAACACCTTAAGTTCATATTTCAATTGAGGAAAACGTATGCGTGTTAAATTTTGGGGTGTACGTGGAAGCACTCCGATTCCTGAACAGGGATTTCTCAGATATGGCGGGAATACTCCATGTGTGGAAGTTCAAACGTCTGAGAAATACAAAATTATTTTTGATTCAGGAACGGGAATTCGTAATCTCGGCGACCGGCTTTCAAGTAATTATCCCGATGAACCGCTGGAACTTCACATATTTTTTTCTCATTTACATTGGGACCACACGCAGGGCTTGCCATTTTTTAAACCTCTTTTCGAAAAGAAAAACAAGGTGGTTCTATACGGTAGAAGATACGAGAATTCAAAGTTTTACGATAAACTAAAAGTCTTGATGGGAGATATATACTTCCCTGTTCCGTTTGACCACTTACCATCTCAGGTTGAAGTCGTTGAGATTAATGGCGATAAGATTACTATTGGAGATACGGTTGTCAGCTCGACTCATCTTTCACATCCGGGCGAATGCCTCGGTTTTAGAGTAGAGCACAACGGTAAAGTGTTTACGTATGCCACGGATAATGAACATCCGAAGGAAGGCGTTGACCCAAATCTGGTTGAAATTGCTCAAGACGCCGACCTTCTTGTTTATGACGGACAATTTACGCCGGAAGAATATCTGGACGGTCATCAAGGTTGGGGTCACAGCACATATGAAGAAGGTGTGAAAGTCGCTGATGCGGCTAACGTGAACAAATTAGTGTTGTTTCATCACGATCCGAGCCATACAGATGAGTTCATTGATGAGTATATATTGGCTCCTGCCCAAAAGTTAAGAGATAACGTTCTTGCGGCTCAAGACAGGCTTCTGCTCGAGTTATAAAAAGTTATAGCATTTCTTTAAAAATTTAATAGTTTATTGGTAAATATAGCTTGACTGAAATTCTAAGTCTGTCTATATTTATTGATGCCTCTGAAATGAGAGGCAACCTCTTGGAAGCGATAATTCGCATACGATGAGGTAATGATCTTTGACAACTGGTATGTGCGGATTATACGTTGATAACGAGCCCTAAAACAACTCAAAGGTGTAAAAAAACAACAACGGAGAGTTTGATTCTGGCTCAGGACAAACGCTGGCGGCGTGCCTAACACATGCAAGTCAAACGAGAAACACGGAGCTTGCTCCGTGCAGTAAAGTGGCGAATGGGTGAGTAACACGTAGGTAATCTACCTCAGGGATGGGGATAACTTCTCGAAAGGGGAGCTAATACCCAATAATGCAGCGGGCTCTTCGGAGCATGTTGTTAAAGCTGGGGATCCTTCGGGACCTAGCACCTTGAGATGAGCCTGCGCCTGATTAGTTTGTTGGTAAGGTAATGGCTTACCAAGACTACGATCAGTAGCTGGTCTGAGAGGATGTCCAGCCACACTGGGATTGAGATACGGCCCAGACTCCTAAGGGAGGCAGCAGTGAGGAATTTTGCGCAATGATCGAAAGATTGACGCAGCAACGCCGCGTGACCGATGATGACTCCGAGGAGTGTAAAGGTCTGTTGGGAGGGAAGAAAACCCCCTACGAATAGTAAAGGGTATTGACGGTACCTTCCATAGAAAGCTCCGGCTAACTTCGTGCCAGCAGCCGCGGTAATACGAGGGGAGCAAGCGTTGTCCGGATTTATTGGGCGTAAAGGGCGTGTAGGCGGATTGACAAGTCAGGTTTTAAAGAATATGGCTCAACCATATCAATGGGTCTGATACTGTCAGTCTTGAATTCGAGAGAGGGAAGCGGAATTCCTGGTGTAGCGGTGAAATGCCATGATATCAGGAGGAACACCGGTGGCGAAGGCGGCTTCCTGGCTCGACATTGACGCTGAGGCGCGAAAGCGTGGGTAGCGAACAGGATTAGATACCCTGGTAGTCCACGCCGTAAACGATGGATACTAGGCGTTGGGAGAATATTGACCCTTTCAGTGCCGAAGCTAACGCATTAAGTATCCCGCCTGGGGAGTACGACCGCAAGGTTGAAACTCAAAGAAATTGACGGGGGCCCGCACAAGCGGTGGAGCATGTGGTTTAATTCGATGCAACGCGAAGAACCTTACCGGGGTTTGAAATATAGGTGAAAGTCTTGGAAACAGGACCCCTCCTTTTGGAGTAGCTATACAGGTGGTGCATGGCTGTCGTCAGCTCGTGTCGTGAGATGTTGGGTTAAGTCCCGCAACGAGCGCAACCCTTGCCCTTAGTTGCCAGCAGGTAAAGCTGGGGACTCTAAGGGGACTGCCTCGGACAACGAGGAGGAAGGTGGGGACGACGTCAAGTCAGTATGTCCCTTACATCCCGGGCTACACACGTGCTACAATGGCCGGTACAGCGGGTCGCAAAATCGCGAGATGGAGCCAATCCCACAAAGCCGGTCCCAGTTCGGATTGGAGTCTGCAACTCGACTCCATGAAGTCGGAATCGCTAGTAATCGCGGATCAGCATGCCGCGGTGAATACGTTCCCGGGCCTTGTACACACCGCCCGTCACGCCATGGAAGTCGGTAGCACCAGAAGTCGCTGGCCCAACCCCGCTTGCGGGGAGGGAGACGCCAAAGGTGAGATTGATGACTGGGGCGAAGTCGTAACAAGGTAGCCGTACCGGAAGGTGCGGCTGGATCACCTCCTTTCTAGGGAGACTTGAACTCTAAGGAGTTCAATGTTAGGTCAATCAGTTATCGACTAAAAACGCACATACCATGTTTGTCATTTTAGAGTCCGAGGGTCTCTGCTTGAATTAGGTACCGGCAGGTCTCGGACTTTTTATGTATAGGGCCTATAGCTCAGTCGGTCAGAGCGCACGCCTGATAAGCGTGAGGTCAGTGGTTCGATTCCACTTAGGCCCACTTTCAAAAACCGCATAAAACCTGTATTACAAGGGCTTTTCAGAGATCTAACGAAAAGCCTTCTTTATTTCCAAACCGGACAGAGTAGGACAGAATGGGATAGAAGTGTGTCATATATGTGTCATATATGTGATACTATTGTGACACAGAAAAAACAGTGGCTGAAACCGCTTCTCTCGCAAGAGTTACGTGGCATCGGATTGACGCTTCTGAAGCGTAACGTCCATTTCTGTCCAAACCGAACCTCTTTAACAACAAACAAAAGGAGGTTCGGAAATGAAATTTACAGAGAAAAATCAATTTGCCCGGAAAGTCAACACCACTGGGAAACGCTTACGTCAACCGATGAGAATGCGTCTCGCGCAGGCAGTAGAACGCCATCAAGGTTTTTTGATCGTCATCGCGAAAGAACAGGCGGAAAGATATGGTATCCCAGTCAGATTTAGAAAGGGTCGTCCTGATGGCTGGTTTGCCGATCTTCACGCTGCTGGAACGTACGGTATGGTTCGCGCCGCCCTTGCTTGGCAGCAGAAGAAGATTGAGGGTCTCCGTACGACTGATTTCGACGGTGAGCTCAGGCAAGGAGCGAGGGTAAGGGTTAAGCATCTGGCCAGCAAGATAACTCGATATAGAGCCTTAAATGATGCCGTAATGGAGAATTTAGTAAACAAGGACATCTATTGTATTATGTGAAAGGAGTAAGGCCTGTTCTGTGATCGGGCAGCTCTGAAATAGAAAGGTCTATTTCAGGAAAAGACTGGTCTTTTTCAGAAATAGACTATTATGAGGATCTGATCAATAAAAAAGAGTAGATCCAAATGCTTCATATTATTACACCAACTTATCCCCGTGGATCGGGTTCAACTACCGAACCTCAAGAATCTGTGAAGCGGGGGAGTTTTTGAGGAGAGTATGTCATGAAATATTCTAAGTTAGTGAATTCCCCAGACGTAATGACCAAAATAGTAAAGAAGATGGGTCTTAGGGTGGTTGAGGATGCTGGTCTGTTACCCGCTGATGCGGAAGCGTATCATTTCGAAGAAGATAAAACGATTATAATTGACCCAAGTTTGAGCCAGCCCCGAAAGAATTTCCTTATGGCTTACGGGCTTGCACATCATATATTCTCAGATGAAATAGACATTAAACAATCAGATAGAAGTGCGATACATTGCTTTTCAATTGGAATACTAACAGGGGCGTATGGAGAAAATATGGTTAAGGGTATTGATGATAGAGTTGACAGTGGTGAGATGGATGAGGGGGGCTTTTCATGGGTTGATAATAGTGGTAACTTACAAATTAACGAAAGCAAGGCTGGTACACCACAACAGAGATTAGATGCTGAAATCTTTGAAGAGTTAATCGACCCAAACTCTGATGTTTCCGGCAAAAGATTATCTGAATTGTCAGACGGGATATTGAGTGAAATGTCTGATGCAATTTCTGAAGCATCCGTTAAAAGTGTCCTCAGTAAAGATAAAAATCGTACACCAGAAGAGTTAAACGAAATCAAAAAGATGATATTGGAGAACGGGCAAATAATGCACGAAGTTGATTCCCTAAAAGAAGTACTACAAAAACTCGGGTTCGGTGAGAGCGATATTGAAAAGTTTATTAAAATAGTAGGTGAATAACTAAAGAGGGCACAATGATTAAAGCTGTGACCGAACTTGCTAAGAGATTAGGATATACTGTAAGTTACCATGAATACGTGGTTAATGATGATGTTAGCTCCTTTTGTCGTGAGGAATCAAGAATAAGTATTCGCGAAGATTATAAAAATCGTCCATACTGGGTATCATGGCATATTGCTTGGGGTATAGCCCATTTTGAGTTGCCAGAGGAGTACGATAATTCAATTAAAAATGATTACGCTTACGAACTATCTGAGCGATTGTTCTACCCCCTATTGGGTGGCAAGAGACCTAAGGTAGTCTTAACCGGAGGAATTAGCTGGATGCTCCTAAGTAAATGTAACCCTGATAAAACCCTCAATGATCCTTCAAGCATAACAATCGGGAAGAAGGGGTTAATGCAAGAGAGAAAAGAGCAAACAAAAAGGCAAGAATCATTGGGATTATTAACAGTCAATCATGTTGCTAAAATTCTCAATGTGCATAATAGAACGGTATTTAGGCTTATATGGAGCGATACACTTAAAGCATCCAAGGTGGGCAGGCAGTGGCGAATTCACCGTGACTGGGTAGACGAATACTTAGAGAGACAGTCAGAGAATCGGTCAACAGATGAAAGACAGGGATAGCATGAAAAAGAGGAAAAATCAAATAGGTTATTGCATGGAAGAAACGGCATTAAAGTGAATCGACATCTATAGTAGTATTAGAGGTTCGGATATGTCTATTGTATTGATCATCCCTCGTGAATCGGGCTGTTACACCGAACCTCAGCAGTCTGTGAAGCGGGGGGCTTTAATTGGAGGCAACAATGTCAAATAGTGATCCCTATACTCCCCCAAAAGTATTCAAGGATAAAGAACTTGCTGATAAGGTCTGTGATATCATGCAAAAATTGGTAGATCCGGTTACTGGTGCGACAGAAATGTTAAAATTGTTCAGGTGGAAGCTATATCGCATTTCTGATGATGGCGATTATGTGTCTGCCGAAGGAGGTGCAAAGCTCACTGAGGACGATTTTAGCAGCTACACAGCCATATTGAACGGTGTAATATCGCTTGTTGAAAGGCTTTGCTGGAATCTTACGGAACCCCAGTGGTGGAAAGACCTTAAGGACTGGGAAGCTTATTATGCACAAGAAAGATTTTCAGAGAAGGATTCCAGTAAATTAATAGTCGACAAAAACGGAATCACTAAAATAGAGTGATTAAAAGGGTTAGCATGATAAAGAAGAAAGGTCAAGTCGGTTACTGCATGGAATAGACGGCGAAGTCTTATGGATTCTAGGTTATTGAGACTGAGCTCGACCCGCGAATCGCAGTTATCGCT